>SXZN01000161.1 GCA_005787865.1 Opitutaceae bacterium
GGCATGACGACCTTCTTTGTCACGGGATTATCTTGGCCCCTCGCCATTGTCGGCGACTCAATCTTTGCCAGCTCCATGGGTGGCAGCGCGACTCACTTCGATATGCAGCTCCGCAATAATAAACAAAAAATCATGAAGCTGCAGGCTGACACCGTCCTCGCCTGCGGCCACGGCCCGCTCACGACTTTGAAGCAAGAGAAACAACACAATCCCTTTTACGCTCACTAATATGTCACAAAAAATCGCTTTCGTCGGTACCGGTCGCATGGGTGGCAACATGGCTCGTCGCCTCAAAGATTGCGGCTATCAGATCACCGCGGTCTATGACGCTCATGCTCCCCTGGCCGCAAGCCTAGCCACCGAAATCGGGGCGCGCGCCTGCCACACCTTGGCTGAAGTCACTGCCGCAGCCGAGCTGATCTTCACCGTCGTAACTGATGATGCCGCGCAACTAAAAGTCTTTGCGGAAACGGGTGACTCCTTGCTGATCGGCGCCTCCGGCAAAATTTTTGTCAACTGCGCGACCCTAACGCCTAAAGTTCATGTAGAAGTTGAACGGCGCGCCCAGCGCGTCGGCGGCATTACCCTCGAGGGCTGCATGGCCTCCAGTATTCCTCAAGCCCGCAACGGCACGCTCTACCTCATGTGCGCCGGTGATCGCTCGACCTTTGATCAAGTACGTCCTGTGCTGGAAAAATTAAGCACTGCCCTTCGCTATATCGGACCCACCGGGAGCGCCGCGCAAGTTAAGGCCCTGGTCAACATGGTCATGAATATCAACACGGCCGGTCTCGCTGAGGGGCTCGGCCTAGGCCAAGCTCTCGGCCTCGATCTTGATATGCTCCGGGAAGTTTTCAGCCAGACGGGCGCTAACTCGCAAGTGCTCAAGACCGACGGCGAGGACATGCAAAATCGCGCTCACGATTGCTACTTCTCCGCCTCGCATGCCGCCAAGGATTCGGGCATCGCCTGCCAACTCGCAGTCGACTGCCAATTAAATCTGCCCGTGGCTAAAGTTACCCAAGCACAATTCGCTCGGCTGACTGAGCTTGGCCTCGGCGGCTTAGATAAATCAGGTATCGCCGAGCTCACCTTTCCTGGTCGTCACAGCTAAGAAATAATGCCGCGACGAGTATTTAACCGCCGGACTGAGTGACCGCGGCTACCGAGATCAAAAGATCCGCTCGTCCGTCCTAGCGCTGCTCGTCCTCCGTCGGAGAAGTCCGCGGGGGAAATTCTAGGCCGCCCCCCCAACAAGATCGCGGTATATTGTTCGATCGATTGGCGGTGGCGTCAGCCCCGCCGCCAACTGGCTTAGTGCGACTCAGCGAAGCTGGTGATTGAGTGCCATTCGAGCACTTCTTGGAGGATCGCGCGCTCCTAGCGCCACCGACGGACTAAAGTCAAAATTGACCGGGGCCGCTTTGGCACAAAATTCACCCGCTTAAATTGGTAGCCTTACGGGGAATCGAACCCCGGTTAACGAATTGAGAATCCGCTGTCCTAGCCGCTAGACGATAAGGCCAAAAATCTGAAAAAAGCAGAAAAGCGCACCCGACCTGCGGGCGTCAAGTGCGCAGTATAATTAGGCGTTGAAGAGCTCGTCCGCCTTGAAGAAGCGCGCCAATTCCGCTTGGGCGTTCTCATCGGTATCGGAAGCGTGACAAACATTCTTCATCATCTCAGTGCCAAAATCACCGCGAATAGTCCCCTTCGCGGCCTTGCGCGAATCGGTCGGCCCAAGCAAATCGCGCACTTTTTGCACGATTCCATCGCCCTCGAGCGCCAACATAATGACTGCGCGTGAACTCATGAATTGCTCGATCTCAGGATAGAAAGGCTTATCGGCGACATGGGCATAATGCGTGCGCAATAGGGCCGGCGTCAGGCGGGCCATCTTGCACCCGACCACGGTGAAGCCGGCATGTTCAAAGCGATTAAGCACATTACCGGCATGGCGTTGGGCCATGCAGTCCGGCTTTAAAATGATGAAGGTTCTCTGCATATAGACGGGCCAACATACTTTTCGCGCTCGGTTTGAAAAGCCCTGATTTAGGGAATCTTTAAACCTGCGGCGCCCGCATCGCTTGCAATGCCGCCAGCGCCGCAACTCGCGCTTCTCCATGATTAACTATGGGTTGCGGGTAATCTGCGCCGAGCTTAACCCCAGCGAGGGCTAAGACTGAACTCGGGGCGGCCCAAGGTTCGTGCATAAATTCCATTGGCACTCGACTTAACTCCGGCACCCAACGCCGAACATAGCTGCCCTCTGGGTCAAATTTAACGCCCTGAAGAATGGGATTAAAGATGCGGAAATAGGGAGCCGCATCGGCCCCACAACCCGCGGTCCACTGCCAGCCCAGGGTGTTGCTGGCCAGATCAGCGTCGAGGAGCGTGTCCCAAAACCAAGCGGCCCCCTCACGCCAAGAAATTCGGAGGTGCTTCACGAGGAAGGAGGCCACGATCATACGTACGCGATTATGCATCCAGCCCGTCGCCCACAGTTGCCGGAGACCTGCATCGACGATCGGATATCCCGTGTGCCCGCGTTGCCAAGCGCGCAACTGTGGCGCATCGCTCCGCCACGGGAAGGCGGTGAAATCAGACCGCAACGGTTCCTCCGGAGTATGCGGAAAATGATACAATAAATGGTGCGCAAATTCACGCCAACCGACCTCACTGAGAAAAACTTGTCCGCCGCGACTAGCGGGAAAAACTCCACTTTCTTGGGAGAGAGCGCGCACCGCGGCCCAAATTTGCCGCGGACTTACTTCGCCGAAATGAAGATAGGGTGACAGCGAAGACGTCCCCGCCAGATCAGGCCGGTTGCGTTCGTCGGCATACTGATCAATGGCCCCACTCGTAAATTTCTTTAGCCGCTGGATCGCCGCCGCTTCCCCTGGTTGCCAGGCCGCCGCCAAACCAGCGTCCCATTTGATCGTGGGTAGCAAGCCGAGCGCGGCCAAATTAATCGAAGCCGGCCAGCGGGCGGGGGCAGAAAATCCTCCGCGCGGAAGCTTAACCGGATCCTCGACCGGCAGCGCGAGACAATGCTTCCAAAAGGGAGTAAAGACCTGGAACGGTCCGCCCGATTTATTTTGAATCGTATGCGGTTCAAAGAGAAGCGCGGCATTAAAACTCTGCGCGGCCACGCCTGCAGCCGTCAGGGCAGCTTTAATGATTTTATCGCAGGCGATCGCGGCCGGCTCGTAGTTGCGATTCCAATAAACTTTGGTCGCCCCGGTCGTCTTCAGCAGATCCTGCAAAACCGCCCCACTTTCACCTTTCGCCAACACCAGCCGAGAGCCACGTTCGCGTAACGCTTCATCCAATTTTCCTAGAGAATAATGCAGCCACCAACGACTCGCCCCACCGAGCGGCCAGCGGCCAGCACGGGGCTCATCCCAAATATAAACCGGCAAAATAGCGCCTTCGGCCAAGGCCGCGGCGAGCGCCGGATTATCCTGCAGCCGTAGATCCTGCCGAAACCAAACGATTGTCAAAGCCATGACTAAGGCTAGCTCAAATTGCCGCCATGTAAAGTTGCTCGTAAGCCCCGACCGCTTTAGTCCAGGAAAAATCTCGCAACATCGCGCGCTGCTGGACGGCCGCATAAGCCGGCTTTTGCCCATACAATTCGAGCGCACGCTGCAAGGCCGCCACGAACTCGGTCGGCGCAGCGACGGTGATAATGCCGGTGCCAGTAGCCGGACTAACGGCGTAATCTGTCACGGTATCCACCAGCCCCCCCACGTTGCTCACAATCGGCACGGTGCCATAGGCCTGACTATACATTTGATTAAGCCCGCAGGGTTCAAAGAGCGAAGGCATTAAAAAGAAATCAGCCGCAGCCTCTACCCAATGGCTCATGGCTTCATCATGGCGCAGGCAAAGGCCCACCTTCGTTGGATAGGCCGTCGCTAACTTTTGAAACAACTCTTCGTAGGCTTTTTCGCCCGAGCCCAAGACAACGAGGCGGCAATTTTCTTTAGCGAAAAATTCCTTAGCCGCGAGGACCAGATCTAAACCCTTAGCCGCGGTAAAGCGACAAACCATGCCGAAAATAGGCCCTTTAAATTTTGCGCTCCACCC
>SXZN01000162.1 GCA_005787865.1 Opitutaceae bacterium
TCCCAATGTCGTCCGCGATTCTTAGAACGCAGGAGCACGACCCGTGTCTTGTGCATCGTCGCCATATAAGCCGAAGGCGTGTTGTCGCCCGCAAACCACCCGTAGAGGGTCGTCAGCAGATCACCATTCGGCAGTTCGAGGATGCGGCGATGGAGCCGTACGGCGGTATGGGGATGTCCAGCATCATCACTTGATCCGTGAAAATTAACCCCAGGTAAATTGAACGTGATATCAATTGGCCCCTCCAACTTCAGCCAATCGCCTCGAGAGAAATATAACTGCCCCACGCCTTGGCCGGGTTCTGCCCCCGGCACGACGTAAGAATCAAGCGCGAGCAGGGAGCCATCCCGTAGCTGAATTCCCCCGCCCTCCAGATTGACGCCATTTTCGCCCGGCTTTAAAGGCACGCGATTCCACGTCTTGCCCTCATCCCGCGAAATCACCGTGCCCATCGCACTATGATAAGTAAGCCGCTGGGACGGAAACGGCTTCTCCGGCAGTTGCGCTTGTACCACCAAAGCCCCTTCCCGCGTATAAAGCATCGAGGGTTGGAGCCCCCCCGCGAGCACGAGCTGTTCAGCGCCATATTTCAGCTGAAGCCGCGCATCCGCCTGCAAGATCGTCGGGTTGTTTTCCGCTCGAATACCTGCCTGCGGTGAGGCTGGCGCAGCCGGCAAAGTTGTCGCTATCGCCGCACTCAAAAAGCTGGCGATCGTTAAGGGGTAAAAAAATCTATGCATAAATTTAAATGGCCGCGCGCCACTGCTTGCGCAAATCAAGGCCGAGGGTTTGGGCATCACGCCACGTGTCACTGAAACAACTTAAACCATAAGACGGGGCCGCATGACCAATCTCCGGAACTACCAAGACCGGGGTGCGAGCTTTCTGCCCCTGTAAATGCGCGAATAATGCTGCGCAATAGACCTGCCAGTCACGGTACTCGGGCGTGCGCCGGCCGGCTGCATTTAAAACAGGAATTTGACAATGATGGCCATTAAAGGGCCGCAGATGAAATTGCGTAGCGCCGGCTAACAACTCCGCGGGCTCACTGAGCCGCTCCCAATAAGTGCCTGGGGCGAGATGACGGATAATCGCAAAATGCGAGTGATCGAGACACAGCGGTAATACTTCCTTAGTGACTCGGCGATACCCACGGGCTAAAGCCACCGTCGCCTCGGGGGTCTCGGTAAAAGTATCGCGGTGCGTCTCTATCGCGAACGGCAACGCGAGCTCTTGGGCTACGGCGCGAATGCGCAGCGCCAATTTAACCGCGTACGCCACCGGTGTATCGTAATCACCCAATTGAATATCAATCGCCACCGCCCCCAGCGCCTTCGCTGCCTGCAGGGCTGGCGCAATTTTTTGGGCGTCATCAATACTCGTTACGGCTAAATAGCGAAGCGTGCCGCGCTCAGCCACATAGGGCTGCGGCGGAGCAAAAACTCCATCGAAACCAGCCGATCGAATCATGGAGAATTTCTTCGCCCACGACCATTCCCGCGCTTTGGTCGGATATTGCCGCAACGACCAGAGCGTCGCAAAAATCCACAAAGGACGCTCCGCCGGTAGGGATTGAGTGGGCGTCGATTTCATCGGCGAATAAATTTTTGGGCCCGCTTACCAATAATATCACCCGCATAGATGTCGCCCTTGCTATCGATCGCCATGGTGTGAAACCAATTGAGCTCGCCCGGCTTTTCCTGCCCATCCACTCCTTTCGGAATCATCGTCAACTGCAGCATCCGTCCCGCCGGATCAAATTTAGCGAACAACTGATCTTGCGGCGGACAGCCGAGGGGCGCGAGCGGGTAACGCGGATCAGTTCTCCACGGCATCGGTGTGGAACCACAGACCCAGATTTCATCTTGCGGCGAAATCCAGAAGCCCCACGGCACAATTATATTCGACCAGACATCAAGCAACTGCCCGTCGACGTCAAAAATTTGAACGCGGACATTATTACGGTCCGCCACATATAAGCGTCCCTTGGAATCAAAAGCTAACGCATGGGGAATACTGAATAGTCCAGGCGTTACCCCGAGCTTACCCCACGCCTTGATGAATCGGCCCGTGGCATCGAATCGTGCGATCCGATTATTGCCGTAGCCATCAGAGACAAAAATATCGCCATTGGGAGCGAATGCGATGTCCGTGGGACTATTAAAATGCGTGGCGTCTTCCCCGAGCTCGCCGAGCGTTCCGATCACTTGCAACAATTGACCAGCCCGAGAATATTTGCGCACGACATGTAAGCCGGCATCGACGAGCCAAACGTTGCCCTCACGGTCAAACTTCAAGGCATGCGGCACGGCCTTAGGATTCTCTTCCCGCCAGCCCCCGAGATAGCGACCATCCGAGGCGTAGATCTGCACCATCGGATTCTTCCGGGTAAAGATCCAAACATTATCATCACCATCGACCGCGATAGAAGGCATGCCGCCCCATTCGATGTGCGCGGGCTTGGCCGGCCAGCCCGTCACAACCTGATACTGAGGTGCCAGATCGATCCGTGGATAAGCCGATGCCGGGGCGGATTCCGCCGCGGGCATGGAAGTTTCCGCGGCGCGAGCGACCACGCAGAATCCGAGCAGAGCAAGACCAACAGCGAGCAGGCAGTTTTTCATTTTATGGGGGGTATATTTTCGGCTACATGAGATAGGCTATCGAAATAGGTTGGTAAGGTAAGGTCGCCAGGCCGGAGTCAGTTCGCCGTAAAGCTAACTGACCGAGGGAATCCCTCGTTTCTCGAGCTGCACTTTGAGGCTTTCCTTGTAACGAGCAAAAGCCTCTTCATCGCGAACCGTCGAAGCCCCAAAACAGAAGGTCGCGAGCGCACGACGGTGTCGCGCCGTGCGATTAACGTCAGTCCAATGAATCGTGGCCGACGAATGCACCACCGCATCACCCGGGGCGAGTTCGATCGGCACGGCATCCACGCTGCGCGGATCAAAATTCTGCAAACCCTGACTGAAGCCGAGGACGCCACTGCCCGCATGCGGAAGGATCCCACCCCGTTGCGAGCCGCGGGCGTACCAGAGACAACCGTTCTCCCGATCCACCGGATCGAGCGCGATCCACAAGCCACAGGCGATATTAGGTTTTCGGCACCAGTAAAATCCATCCTGATGCGCGGGGGTCGCCTGCGTGTCGTAGGGTAATTTATTAAACCACTCAATGGCCTGTGGGCTAAATTTATCGCGGAGCAGAAATTCCAACAAGGGCACATGCGCGCCTTTTAAAATGAAATCAGCAAACCAGCTATCGTGACGATTGAGGGACTGCATCTTGCGCAATGTCTCAGGCTTAGCATAATCATCAAAAAAAGCGGCATCCTTGGGCAGGGTGGGGACGACCTCGCGCACATACCGCTCGAGCTGGGTTTGAATTTCGCGGAAAATTGCGGGCTCATAAAGCCCGCGTACAATTACAAAACCGTCTTGATCGTAACGCTCACGCAAGGATGCAAAATCTAAGGTATTTTTCATAATTTTTGATAGTTTCTGAGGGATTAAGTTAAAAATTATTCTCCACGCCCCAGCCGATCCGTTACCGCCGGGGACCCGTCTTCCCGACGGTAATTAACCTTCAAAAGGTCCAGTCGCTTTAAATGCTCATCGAGACGGCCTTTAAATTCCGGCCACGAACGCGACGCTTGGCTGGACCACGCCACCTCGGCTAAAGCACAGAGCCGCGGGAAGGCCATATACTCGAGCTTGGCGCCGTTATAAATATATTCAGACCA
>SXZN01000163.1 GCA_005787865.1 Opitutaceae bacterium
AAGGAAGCGAAAGCCCCCACCGACGCCCAAAAAGCGATCGTGTTGGCCGATCAAACCGGCGATCGCATGACCCTCAAGGCGGATTCCTATATCCCACTCGCGATGGCGATAATCTTCCTCGGCGTGCTGCTCTACTTTAAGAGTATCGGTGGCTACAAAGTGCTGAAGCTGGAAGAGCAAGCGTCGACCTAGTTCTCGCCAATCACGCGCTAGCTTATGCAGCGGGCCGAGGGGCCCGCTTTTTTATTGGCAACTTTGGGCGCGAGCGAGCCCAGGCATCAAGGCCAAGCAAAACACGCCGTCGCAGAACGAAAATTCGCGACGGGGGCCGAGCGAAAAAAGAGCCCAGATAAATTCGCGGCCATGAGCTCCCGGCGGCTCAATTAGCCTGCATGCGGGCATGATAAAAAGCTTCAATCAGCGCATGGGTTTGCTTGGCCTCGGTCTGCGCCAGCGCGGCTTGCGCCAGCTCTCTGGCGTCACTCATTTTTAATGCCCGGATAAGATATTTTGCCGTCGGCAATAACGAGGGAGTCATGCTCAGCTCATCGACGCCTAAGCCCAGCAACAAAGGAACATACTTTGCATCTCCCGCCATCTCCCCACACACGCTGACTTTAATTTTTCGCGCATGGCCCGCGGTAATAATTTGCTGCAAGACGCGCAGCACCGCGGGATGCGCCGGATCATAAAGCGGGGCGACCCGGCTATTACCTCGATCGATCGCGAGCAGGTACTGGATTAAATCATTGGTCCCGATGCTAAAAAAATCACATTGGCCCGCCAAGAGATCACTCGCGATAGCGGCACTCGGAATCTCAATCATCGCCCCAACACGTAAGTGCGGATCAAAAGCTTGCTGGCGTTGGGTTAGTTCCAGTCGCGCTTCTTGCAGCAATTTATTCGCCCGCGTTAATTCATCCGGACCACTGATCATCGGATACATGAGCTCCACCCGACCGTGGGCACTCGCGCGCAGGATCGCGCGCAGTTGGTCTTTGAAGAGTGCCGGATTTTCCAAACACATGCGAATGGCGCGAAAACCCATGAAGGGATTTGCCTCAGGGCCGATCAAATCCGGCCGACCGGGCAGAGGCTTGTCCCCACCGATATCGAGCGTTCGAATCGTCACGGGCGCGGGGGCGAGGCCGGCCACAATTTCCCGATACGCGGCGTATTGTTGGTCCTCCGTGGGCATCTCCTCAGCCGCAAAAAAAAGATACTCTGTACGGTAAAGCCCAACTCCCTGCGCTCGGTATTGCCGGACCAAGGCAACCTCATCGGGTTTTTCAATGTTGGCCCGCAGGCTTACGTGGACTCCGTCCAAGGTTTCGGCCGCGAGTTCATTCACCGCCAACAGATGCGTCTCAAAGGTCTGCTTGGCCTGCTGAATTTTACCGTAGCGAAATAGGGTCTGCTCCGTGGGATTAACGATCACGAGGCCTTCGTACCCATCGACTATCAGCCAATCGCCATTTTTTAATTTGCTCGAGAGATCACGCGTACCCACCACGGCGGGAATCTTCATCGAACGCGCCACGATGACCGCATGGCTCGTGTGACTGCCGGCATCGGTCACAATGCCGAGCGCGGCACTCCGATCCACGCCCGCTGATTCGGAAGGAGAAATATCGGGCGCGACAATGATGCGCTGCTCCACCAACTCCGTCAGACTGCTGGCCGCTTGGCCCAACAGCACATGCAGCACGCGCTTGGCGACATCTTTGATATCAGCCGCCCGCTCGCGCAAATATTCATCATCAATTTCGGCAAAAGCCTGGATGTAGCGCTGGGCAATATTATTAAAGCAGGTTTCAATATTAAGCCCTGATTTTTCAAAAGCCCGAATGGTCTCCCCAATCAAAGCTTGGTCTTCGAGCACCAGTTGGTGCGCATCAAAAATCAAAGCCTCCTCCGGACTAAGATCTCGAGCTACTTGATCCTGAATTTTGGATATCTGCTGCCGAGTGACCACCAGCGCTTGCTCGAAGCGCTCGATCTCTGCGCCCCGCTTATCGGCATCCACCGTGTAGAGCGGCACCTCTAATTCACTCTGCAGGTAGAGAAATGCCTGCCCATGAGCGATGCCCTTAGAGGCCGCGATACCCTGGATGACGAGTTCGCTTTTAGCTTGGGGATCCATGGGGTAAGCTTGGATTGATTAACCAAGCCCCACGCGGTGTGGTCAATGCGGAACTAGCTCAACCGAGTTTCCTGCCCGAAAGCCGCTGCGCCCCAGCAGGCGCGAATACACTGAAGGAGTGGCGCACTGGCCTGCTCCTCAGATAAAAAAACAAAGCAAGCACTTCCACTGCCGCTCATCCGTCCTTCGACGCCAAACTGCGTTCGCAATTTATTTAAGAGCACTGGCAGGGCGATGAATTTATCAAACGCCACTCTCTCCATGTTATTAGCTAACAACTGCTCCGCTGGCTTCGACCCGTCGAGCCAAGCCGCCACTTGCTTTTCTGCTAATCCGACCGGCACGTAGTCGGTCGCACACTGCCGCATCTGCTGATAAGCCCACGCCGTATTAATGGAAAAACGAGGCTTAAACAATAGCACCCGCCGACCGCTGAGTCTGGCTCGCGCCGCGGCGGACAGCTGTTCAATTTTTTCCCCGCGTCCCCGCATCAGAGAGGGAGTGGGGTTTAAAAATAGCGCACAATCTGAACCCAGCGTCGCCGCCAGCGCCGACCATTGCTCGGTGGTGAGCAGTCCGCCCGAAATTTTATCCAGAGCCCGCAGCGCCGCTATGGCATTACTGCTGCCGCCGCCCAAGCCCGATCCCAGCGGAATTCGTTTCGTCAGCTTAAAATGCACCCCGCCCTGCCAACCCGTCGCCGCCCCAAAGGCCTGCGCAGCTTTAAAAATGAGATTAGATTCGTCGAGCGGCACCGCTGGTTGCGCACAACTCAAGGTAAACTGAGGCCCCGAAGCCCGGGCGCAACTTTCGGCCACCAACTCATCTCCGAAATTTAAAGGAGCCACCACCGAGACTAAATCATGATAACCATCCGCTCGACAGCCCGTGACGGCGAGGAGCAGGTTAATCTTAGCCGGTGAAAATTCGGTGACAGAGTTCATGGCACATAAAATAGCATGGCGCAGACCACAATTTCCGCTCACGGTACCTCCCCTCACCTATGGCTTGCGACCTAATTTTGGCTCTTGATGTTCCCACCCGCGAAGCAGCTGACCCCATTCTTCGCCAGCTGCGCGGTCAACTGCGCTGGGTGAAGATTGGCTTGCAGATGTTTACGGCCTACGGACCCGACTATGTGCGCGCGGTGGCTGGTCTCGGGTTCAATGTTTTCCTCGATCTCAAACTGCACGACATCCCCAACACCGTGGCCAAAGCCGTGGAATCGCTGGCGCCGCTCCCGATCCACATGCTGACCCTGCATTGCGCGGGGGGCAGCGAGATGATGCGCGCGGCCCTCGCGGCTCAACAAAAGCACAATCCTCAATTACTGCTCCTCGGCGTTACCGTGCTCACTTCCATGGATTCTCCTGGGCTCCAGGAAATTGGCGTCACCGTACCATCAGCCGAGCAAGTCACCCGGCTCGGCCAACTGGCCGCGACCGCCGGCCTCCGCGGACTCGTCTGCTCCCCGCTAGAAGTCGCTCTCCTGCGCCAACAATTACCGGCCGCCATGCAGTTGATCACCCCCGGCATCCGACCCGCCCATGAAGCGGGGACGGACGACCAGAAGCGGGTCATGACTCCCGCCAACGCGGCCCAGGCGGGCTCAAGCTACATCGTGGTCGGCCGCCCGATCCTGCAAGCCGCCGATCCCGCGGCGGCGGCACGGGCAATTTTAGCGGAACTCGCCTGCGCCTAATTTCATGACTCACCCCTCCCGCTTCCTTCGATGAGTCGCACGGCGGCCATTCTTCTTGCCGCGGGTCGCGGGCAGCGCATGGCCAACGCCGTGCCAGACAAGATTCTAGCGCCTCTCGCAGGTAAGCCCGTTTTTGCCCACAGCGTGAGTGCTTTTTATCGCAGCGGGGTCGTCGACACTTTCATCGTTACTTACCGTGACCAAGCGCAACTGCTCGAGCTCTCCGCGTACGCGCCGACCCCCACGCTTTTCGTCCCGGGGGGCAACGAACGCCAAGACTCCGTCAGCGCCGCTTTGGCGGAACTACCAGACGATGTTAAATATGTTTTCATTCACGATTGTGCCCGCCCGCTCGTCCGTCCGGAGCAATTAGTCGCTCTCCATAAAATCGTACGCCGCGAAAATGCGGTCGTGCTAGCCCATCGCGTCACCGACACCATCAAAGTCCATCGCGGCGAAGGCCAACTCCGCACCCTGCCGCGCCAGCATCTGTGGGCCATGGAAACGCCCCAAGTTTTTGCGCGAGCCTTGCTCGACCGAGCCTATGCGCGGGTAGCGACACGCCGGTTGAAAATCACCGATGATGCGGCGGCGGTAGAGTTACTGCACCACCCCATTGCCTTACTCGAGAATACTTATCCGAATCCCAAGCTGACCACCCCGGCCGACCTGGCCTACTTGGAATTCCTGGTCGCTGAACTTAAACCTTAAGAGAGATTATTTATGGCTCATTGGCGCATTGGTCACGGCTACGACATCCACCGCACCACGGTCGGCCGACCGCTGGTACTGGGCGGGGTAACTTTTACCGCGGACTTCGGCCTCGAGGGACATTCGGACGCTGATGCCCTCACGCATGCGATCTGCGATGCCTTGCTGGGTGCGGCAGGGCTGCCTGACATTGGCCATTTTTTTCCCAACACTGATGCAACCTGGCGGAATATAAATTCGCAGGGGCTCCTCCAAAAAGTTACGGCGACGCTGCTGACGCACGGGTGGACGCCGGTTAATATTGATGCGACGCTGGTTGCCGAAAAACCAAAAATCTCTCATCGCCTCGCCGAGATGAAAGCGGTCCTCGCCGCCTCCACTGGTTTGTCCCCTGATGCAATCGGTTTGAAGGCGACCACCAATGAAGGGTGCGATGACCTCGGCCGCGGGCTCGCTATCGCCGCCCACGCGGTCGCCTTAATCGAGAAGTCATCCCCGTGAGAGGCGCTAACAATATTCGGCGACCGCTACGCTTGGCGGGCGTAATTTTGGGCCTCATGGCTTTGCTCAACGGGAGCTGTGCTCGGCGCGCCACCACGGTAGACCAAGCAACCCAGGCTGGCGTCCTACATTTAAGCGTGGGCTCCGAGCCAACTGATCTTGATCCCCAAACGGTCACCGGCCTCGGCGATGCCAAAATTATCGCGGCCCTGTTCGAACCTATCGTCACCTTCGATCCCGTCACCCTCGCCCCGCGCCCCGCTCTCGCCGAACGTTGGGAAATTTCCCCCGATGGCTTGGTCTACATTTTTCATCTGCGCCCGACCGCCCGCTGGAGCAATGGCGACCCGATCACCGCTGAGGATTGCATCGCCTCTTGGCGGCGGATTCTCACGCCCACCCTGGCGGCGGATTACGCCTATTTTTTTTATATCATCCGCGGAGCCGAGTCATTTCACAAAGGCCAGATCACCGATTTTTCTACCGTCGGCTTAGCCGCGCCTGATCCTCGCACGCTCGTGGTTACGCTGGCTCACCCCGCACCCTATTTTCTCCAAATTCTCCTCAACTCACCGTGGCGCCCCCTGAACGTGCGCAGCATCGCGGCGGTCGGTGACGCTTACCATCGGGGCACCCCGTGGACGCGACCAGGGAAACTCATTTCCAGCGGCCCATTCATTTTAAAAGAATGGAAGCCCCATCAACATATTTTGGTCGAAAAATCTTTGACCTACTGGGACCACGCGACGGTCCGCCTTAACGCTATTCAGTTTTATCCCATCGACAGCATGGACGCCGAAGAGCGCGCTTTCCGCGCCGGCCAGCTACATGGGACGTGGTCGCTCCCGCTCTCTAAAATCCTTCCGCTCCAGCAGGAGAAATCGCCGGCACTCCGCATCGATCCCATTCTTGAAACCTATTTCTTCCGCCTCAACGTCCACCGCGCACCGCTGACTGATCAACGCATCCGCCGGGCGTTGTCGCTCGCGATCGACCGGGAGGCGATCGCGCAAAAAATTCTACCTGGCGGACGCCAGGCGGCGCCCACCCTCATCTCATCAGTTATTCCTGGCTATACGCCCCCGACCCGCCGCGCGTATGATCTAGCCGCGGCGCGCCAACTCCTCGCCGAAGCGGGGCATGCCGGCGGCGCAGGACTGCCACCGATCGAAATTCTCTACAACAATTCTGAAATTCTCCGGCTCGTAGCCGAAGCGATTCAACAAATGTGGCGCCGCGACCTCGGCCTCGATATCCGGCTCGTAAATCAGGAATTTAAGGTCGTCTTCGCTAGCCGGCGCACGGGAGATTATCAAGTCCTCCTCGGAAGTTGGACGGCTGATTATCTCGATGCGACGACCTTCCTCGATTTATGGCGCAGCGATTCGGGCAATAACCACACCGGTTGGGCTGATCCCGCGTATGACGCTCTGTCCGATCAGGCCAATCGCCTCGCTGATCCCGCGGCCCGCGGCGCAGTGTTGGCTGCGGCCGAGGCGCTCGTGCTCGAGGCCGCACCCATTATTCCCATTTATTTTAATACGCACGTTTACCTCTTGCACCCGGCTGTCCGCGGCTGGCAACCCACCCCGATGGATCACTCCGACTATCGCTATGTTTGGCTGGAAAAGTAATCGCCGACCAAGCTGCTGGATGGCGCTCGCCATCAGCTTACTGGGCGCACTCAGCAGTTGCAAAAAACTCGCGGAGGCTCAGCCCGCTGCGCCAATTTTGCGTGTTAGCCAACGCAATGAACCCGCGACGCTCGATCCGCAGCGGGCGACGCTGCCGGACGAATTTTTTATTATCCGCGCCCTCGGCGAAGGCTTACTCACCCCCAGCCCAGATGATGGCGAACCCCAACCCGCCGTGGCGACGAAGTGGACGATTTCACCGGATGGCCGGACTTACACCTTTACGCTTAATCCCGAAGCGCGTTGGTCTAACGGCACGCCGATCGTGGCCGCTGATTTTGTCGCCTCGCTTGAACGCGCCCTCACGCCCGCGACCGCGGCGCCGAAAGCAGCCCTCTTCTTTCCGTTAAAGAATGCGGAAGCCTTCTATGCCGGCCGCGAAAAAGAGTTTTCGGCGGTGGGCGTCCGCGCTTTGCCTGACGGCCAACTGGAGCTCACCCTCACCGAGCCGCAGGCTGATTTTCTGGCGCTCGTCGCCAGCGGTCCCTGGATTCCCGTCCATCGCTCTCGCCTCAGGCCGCCCCTCGCGGACGGGCCCAACCGCGCCGGCGGAATTTCGCGGGAAAATTATATCGGTAATGGTCCCTTCACGCTAGCCGCCTGGCGCCCCCACCAGGCAATTGTGGTGGCCCGCAACCCGACCTATCGGGCGGCGCGCTTGATTCCGTTGGCCGCGATTCATTTCCTTACTTTCGATAGTGGCGACAGTGAAGAACGCGCGTTTCGCGCCGGCCAATTAGACGTTACCATGTCGGTGCCGTTTCATAAATTGCCCGCCTATCGAGCAAGTCAGCCGCCAATTTTGCGCTCGGTGCCGCAGCAGGAAACGCGCTACCTGGCGATCAACACCACGAAGTCGCCCTTAAATGATCGGCGCGTGCGCCAAGCGCTGGCCCTCGCTTTAAATCGCCGAACGCTCACCGAGAAGGTCCTGCAAGGCGGCCAAGTCCCCGCTTACTCCTTTATTCCCCCCGGCCTTGGCCAACATACGAGCGGGCTCGGCCTCGCAGAAGATCTTACTGAAGCGCGGCGCCTCTTAACGGCCGCGGGCTTTCCGCAAGGCCGCGGCTTCCCTCGACTCGAACTCACAACGTGGTATCCCGCCCCCATCCTCGAGGTGATTCAGCAAGTCTGGCGGCGCGAACTCGGCCTTGAAATCACCCTCGCGCAGCGCGAAGCCCGTACTCATTTGGCCGCCCTCGCCGCCGGAGACTATGACCTCGCGCTGGTAACCGCGATACCTGACTACCCGAGTGCCGCGGACTTATTCACCCAACTCACCAGCGACCACCCCGCGAACTATCCGCATTGGCGCAATTCCGAGTACGACCATCTGGTG
>SXZN01000164.1 GCA_005787865.1 Opitutaceae bacterium
GTGCCGCTGCGGTACGGCGACTGGCAGCGTACGCCTACGACGCCCCCGCCGGCGACGCGCTGGATGCGGTCGATGGCGGAATCCCAGAGCCCCGCCTCCTTGACCAATGGATTGACCAGCGCCTCGTACAGATAACGGTGCATTGCATCCGCCAACGGCTTCGCCTCGCCGAGACGGCCGGCGGCGCACAGGTTGTAGAGCTCGACCACCTTGACGGCGTTGAAGCCCGTGATGGAACAGTAACCGCCCCGGCCACCGGCTGGGATGCGTTGGTAGAAGTCCTCGCCGCCGAAGATGGCGAGATCCGGTGCCAGCTTTAGCATGGCCTTAACTTCGTCGAGACTGGATCCAGTGTCCTTGGTGCCGATAAAGGTCGGATGCTTGGCCGCCAGCTTGCCCAAGAATTCAGGGCTGATCTTCCGCTTTGAGCGGCCGGTGAGGTAAAGAATGACCGGGGTCTTGCCGGCGGCCGCGGTGACCTCGGCGACGTAGCGCTCTACCTCGTCGTCCTTGAGCTCGAGCCAGAACGGCAGAGCTAATTGCAAAGCATCGGCCCCGGCGCGCTTGGCCACGCGGATGCGACGGACGGTCGTGCGGGTGCTGAGCGCCGTGGCGCCGATCTGCACGGGCAGGCCGGCCCGGTGGGCCTCCGCGCAGGCGATCTCGGTGATCTTCTCGAAGGTGACGTCATCCTGCGCGTAGAATTCGCCGGTCGTCCCGCCGGTGTAGACCCCGCTCACGCCGGTGCCGCCGTAGCTGGCCACCTCCTTGGCGAAGCGACGGGCGTCGAGTTCATCCCGATCGGTCCAGGGGACGATCAGGGCAGACCAGACACCCTTCAGTGTTTGGCGAGTCAGCGGCGTTATCTTGGCGGGTTTTTCGGATGAGCTCATTAATGATGGTAACTGGGATGGGTGGGTAGCGGGTAATGAAAGCGTGGTTAAGTGGCCGCGAAACCGGCAGCGGGCAGGCGATCGAGACGGAAGAACTTCACGGCGTTCTCGCGCAGGATGAGGCGTTTCGACGCGTCAGGCAGATCTGCCATCGTGATGCGCGTGTGCTGCATCGCCGCATTGTAGAGCGGTGTATCGCTGCCGAAAAGCAGGCGTTCTGCGCCGAGTTCTCGGACGCCCCATTCAATCAGTCCGGGCAAGATGCTGCGCGCACTCGAGGTATCAACCCAGAGATTGCCCTGCTTCGCGACCTGCACGGCCTGCACCTGAAGATCTACTCGACCATTGTCGCCGCTACCGTTCCCAAGATGGGCGAGCAACACCTTAGCCCCTGGATGACGATTAGCGAAAGGAACAAAATCTATTGGTAAACTATTCGCGCAACCGCTGTGCGTCATCACAGGAGCGCCCACTTCTTCAAAGAAAGCGAAGAGCTCTTCCCCGTGATCAGTAATTCGGTACGCGTGCTCTTCAGGATGAATCTTAATTCCCACGCACCACGGGGCCTGCAGCATCCGCCGGGCTTGCTCATAGGTTTTAGGCTGGAGCGGATTCACAATGACATACTGTAATAAACCTTGAACCGTCGGCACCTCTCGGAACGCCGCTTCATTAGCTAAGACTACATCTGTAATTCGCCCGCGGGGCATCAGCCCAGCTATCGGTGATACGATGGTCCACTGAATCCCCGAGGCGCGGGCGCGGGCGGCCACCTGCACCGCAGCTGCGCTCATGAAAGAACATACCAATGGATCAGCCCGTGTGGCCATAGCGGCGCTTGGTGGGTAGGTTCCATAATGTCCGTGGGAATCTATCGCGAGAGGATAGTCAAATTGCATAACGAAGAATGCCGGCTAATTTTCGATTAATAGATTTTAAAAGCATACTGGGCGCGTTCGGTACTTCGTGGAATGCTGCGTCATTGACTAACGCCCAATCAAGAGTGCGACCAAACGGAAGAAAGCCCAGCAGCGGCGAACAAATGGCCCATTGGACGACACGGTTTTAGCCATTTGGCAACTAGCCTACCCACATCACAGAAAATTCTAGCGATCAACAAATCGTTATCAACATAACGACCAAAATGAGCGTGACTATCGATAGAGGGATTATCGCTGAATATCATGCTCGTGGAGAAGTAGCTTAGAATCTGCCTTAAAACACTTAATATAGTGCTCGATCATTTATTCATTACAAGCATTGTTTACATGCGTATACAAAATATATTAATTCCCAGCCCGCCGAAAACCGCGTCTTCTTGGGCTAGACTTCGCCGCTCAGGCCTAATTTTGCTCCCCCATAACTCATGGCTATTACCACTGATCGGCGAACCTTCTTGAAAGCCACGCTCGCTACCGGCCTCTACGGTTTTGCGCGTCCCTTCGCCACGGCGATTACACCGGATGGTGACTGGATCGAATCTGTGCGCGCCGAATTTCCGGGGCTAAAGCACAGCCGGGGCTACTTTCAAACGGGCGCCTTCGGTCTGTGCTCGCAGCGTGTGATCGAACGCACCAAGGATCTCATTGATCGGCAAAATCTCGGCCCAGCGCATCCGGATCAGATCGACTACTTGAAAAATGTTGAGCGGGAGTGCCGTGAACTCGTGGCTCAAACTTTTGGCGCAAAACCCACCGAAGTCGCCCTGACCGCCAACACTACGACTGGCCTTAACATCGTGCTCTGGTCCATTGACTGGCAGGCGGGCGACGAACTAATCATCAGCGACCAAGAGCATCCAGGCTTGCTTCTGCCCTGCTACAATCTTGTCCGCCGCTTTGGCATCGTGCTAAAGCTAGCGCCCATCGCCCAACCGGAAAAGACGGTTGATGAGGTGGTCGCGCGCCTTACGCCGCGTACGAGGCTGGTCGTGATGAGCCACGTCTCCCGCGGCAGCGGCGTGGTCTTGCCCGCGGCCGCGCTCGCCGCCGCGCTCCGCACCCGCGGCGTGCGCCTGCTGCTCGACGGCGCGCAGGGCCCGGGCAACGTTCTCGTCGATTTCCATGCCATCGGCTGCGATTATTATAGCCTCTGCGGCCACAAGTGGCTGCTCGGCCCGAAAAGCACCGGCGCTTTGCTCGTGCGCAGCGACGTGCTCGAATCCACGCCACCCACGTGGACCGGTTCGAACGCGCAGGCATCGATGAACGAGGCCGCGCAGAGTCTGGAGTGGCATCCTGACGCGCGCCGCTATGAATTTTCCACGCGCTATGTCGCCGGTCTTGGCGGCTGGCACGAGGCATTGCGGTGGCTCGACGGCCTCGGCTGGGACCGCATCCGCGCCCGTCAGGCCGAGCTCTTGGCCTATACCGGCGAGGCGATCAAGGCCACGCGCGGGATGGAACTCGTCTCCCCCGACAATCTGGCCCAGCGCAACGGCATCGTGGTGCTACGCTTGCCGGAAGGTTTAAACGCCACGAACATCTACGAACGCCTGCGGAGGGAAGACAACATCCTCGTCTCCCCAGTCACTGCGCCACGAGATCTGCGCCTCAGCGTGCACTTCTACAACACCGAGGCCGAGATCGACTTGGCGCTCGCACGGATCCGCACATACTCTGCCTGAGCGCCACGCCATCTCCGCCTGCTCCAAACTGAAATTATCAAGCAAGCCGCCAAAATTTTGGCGGTGAATGGGAGCAGGCCGAACTCTAGGCTATCGGGTTACTTGAACTGCAGCGAAAATAAGTCGGAGTCGCACATCACAAAGCGGAGTCGAATGGCCTTGCCGGTGAGACGCGACAGGGGCGAGCGGTCGGTGCGGCCCTGTGGGTGCTTCCAGTCGACGCTCTCGCCGAGTTTGTCGCCAAACAGGAGCGGGGATTCCTCGAGCCGAAAACCGGGCAAAGGCCGGCCAGCGGCGTCCTGGATCTCGACGCGCATGCTCCCCAACGCTGAGGTCGAGTAATTCAGCACGAGGCTAGAGCCAGTGAACGTGAAGGGCTTAGTCGTAAACTCGCCGCCTGGGTAGCCCGCGTGGACCGACACGAAGCCGTCGGGACGAACGGTAAAGCGCTCAAGCCGGTTGCTTGGGAAAGTATAATCACGCTCAACATAGAATGATATCTCATCGGGCCCCGTGGCCAGGAGCCCAGCCGCGGGCGTATTGGCGCGGTGCGCCCAGTTACGCTCTTGCCGACCGGGGCGCAGGAAGGCCTCGTCGAAGCGGTGCCAGTTGACGCCGTCGCGCGTGCTCATAAAGACCACGTCAGAGGTGCCGGGGCTGCTCGACGCCATCTCGGGGAAGTACGTCTTCCACGGCATGAAGCGGCGGGGAAGCGCTACATAAATGTGTGGCGCGCGGGCGTAGGCCACCGTGGCATTGGTGTACAGGTGGGCCGCGGGGGAATCACCGAAGTCGGCCCACTCACCCTTCGTCCAAGTGACGAAATCCTTTGACCGAGCCGTCTTAATGGAGCGAACACCGTGGAGGGAGGCGCGATAGATCGCGACGTACTCGCTGCGGAGCTTGTCCCAGAAGACGAGGTTTAGGGAGTCGAATTTGCCGTCGGTGATGATCGGCTCAGCGCGCAGCTTGCGCCAGTGCACGCCGTCGGCAGAGACGAAGGCGATGAGGATCGCCTCACCTTTATCGTCGTCATAATTGCTACTTCCGACCGCCTTGTAGCGCTGGTCGGCGGGAGCGGCAGGATTTTCGTCGAGGAACGGGGCGAAATTGTGCGAGCCGCGCTCGACCCAAACGATGTTGTTAACCTTAGAGCCTTTAAACTCGAACAGGCCGACGTTGGGCCGGGTCCAAGTGATACCGTCGGTGCTTTCCGCGTAGCAGGTGAACTGGTCGTGGCCGAGGACGCTTTTTTCGTCAGGGCCGACCGTGGCCTTGATCGTGTACGACGGGTCAGCGCTGCCACGGTAGTACATGCGGTACTTATCGCCGTCCTGAAAGACGGTGGCGTAGCCGCTGGTGCCGCCTTCCCAAGGCTGGTCGAATTTAAATACCGTCCCCTCCGATCGGGGTTCGTGCAACTTTAAGGCCACTCCCTGCAGTCCCCCGATGAGATAATCATCAACAAAGAGCTCCAGCCGCGAACCAACTTCGAGGGGCTTAATCGCAGGAGCATGTTCTCCTGCAGACAGGGTGACAGCCGAAACTAGCAGCAAGAGGGCGGCGAAGGCCCGATAGGGATAATTGAATAAGCCGGAATAAGCGGATGAGGTATGCATAAAAAATGGGGTTTTATTATAGTTAGAATGAATAAATTTATAAATCACTGTTCACTCAAATCAGGGTGACGTGGCCTCTGCTTCCAGCCCTTTTGCGAGCAATGCACTGATGCGCTGATGATCGTAAACGCAGCCGGCCCAACTGCCGCCGCTAACATTTTGTAAGGCAGCCCAAAGACGCGTGTCTGCCGGGACTCGAGGATCCGGCACTAACAGCGGGTTAAGTGGACGGGCCTGCAAAATAGCTTCATCGATGCCTAATAGATCAATCGTACCCGTTAGCTCTCGTGTATCGATACGCAGCCTAATGCAGTCGCCATCGCGAACCTTTCCGATCGGCCCCCCCGCCCAAGCTTCAGGGCTAACGTGACCAATACACGCCCCCGTCGAGACACCCGAAAATCGCCCGTCAGTGATTAAGGCAACCTTCGCCCCGTCACGCATATACTTTAGCGCGGATGTTACCTGGTAAGTTTCCGGCATACCGTTGGTTGGGCCAAGGCCAACTAAAACTAAGACCTCGCCCGCGCGGATCCGCTTATCACCCGTCGATTTTACCGCCGCAATCGCGGCCGCCTCCGTTGCGAAAACCCGGGCGGGGCCTTCGTGAAAATAGACCCCCTGCTCATCAAGCAAGCTAGCCGCAATGGCGGTACTCTTAACCAAAGCTCCCTCGGGCGCTAAATTGCCGCGCACAAAAGTGACGGTGCTCACACATCCGCGATCCCGCGCGCGCGCGGGATCCATAATAACATCATCCGGATTAATATCGTCGAGTTGCTGCAGTTTTGCCCGCAATTTTTTCCGCCGCTCAGATTTCTCCCACCAATCTAAATTTTCGCCTAAGGTGCGTCCGGTCACGGTGCGAGCATTGAGACGCAGCAAATTGAGCGACCGGAGCTTGAGCGTAACCTCAGGGACCCCTCCGGCGAGAAACACTTGCACGGTGGCGTAGCCAGTTGGGCCATTGGGCAACGCATCGACCAAGCGGGGCACCTCACGATTAATTCGCATCCAGTCGGCAAAAGTAGGCCGCTTAAGTCCTGCGGTAAAAGCAATCGCTGGAAGATGCAAAACCAAGTTGGTCGATCCCCCAATCGCGGCATGCAGCACCATAGCGTTGTGGATAGAATCGTCGCTTAATAAATCACCCGTCGTGATTCCCTGCCGTTCCAGTTCCATCACCGCGAGCGCTGAACGGCGCGCTAAATCACGCCAGATCATCGAGCCCGAGGGGCTGAGAGCAGCATGCGGTAACGACAGGCCGAGGGCTTCGCCGATTACTTGGCTAGTAGCTGCCGTGCCCATGAACTGGCACCCACCACCAGGCGAGCCACAGGCCTTGCAGCCCATCTCAGCGGCGTGCGCTAGCGTTACCTGTCCTTGCGCAAATCGAGCCGCGAGCGTTTGTACTTTGCCCGTATCTTCAGCCTCTTCGGACAGAAGGGTAACCCCGCCCGGAATTAATACCGCAGGCAAAGTCCGAGCCCCGACGAGTGCGAGCATCATCGCCGGTAGTCCTTTATCGCAGGTCGCAATGCCCACGACCCCTCGACAAGTGGGTAACGAACGAATCAGCCGACGGAAGATAATGGCGGCATCGTTGCGGTAAGGCAAACTATCGAGCATGCCCGCGGTGCCATTAGTACGGCCATCGCACGGATCACTGCAGTAACCAGCAAAGGGAATAGCTCCGTGCGAGGTAAAGACTTTCGCGGCCTCTTCCATCAATAAACCGACCTCCCAGTGTCCAGTATGATAACCCAGCGCCACCGGCGAACCATCGGGCGCACGGATCCCACCCTGCGTGCTCAGGATTAAAAAATCCTTCCCATTTAATTTGCGCGGATCCCAACCCATCCCGGCATTTTGGGTGAGACCAAATAAATCCCCACTCGCCATGTGCCCGAGTCGGGCGGGATTTAGCGGCAGGCGACCGGAGGGGCCGGGCGCAGTAGTCCTTAGCTCGTAAATCGCGTCATCCGCAGAATCAAAGATTCGCTCAAGTGACATGGGCTGAGTAATGGTCAATTGAGGCGGCCCGGGAAATGGCGCGATTTTAAATTCACCCTCAAGCAACTGTATTACAGAGCGTGCCTACGCCCGACAAAGTTATGCGGATTTCATCACCCCGCTGGAGCGTGAATGTATCGGGCGGAATAACTCCCGTTCCCGTCATCAAGTAGCAGCCGAACGGAAATGAATTTTCTCGAAACAACCACTCGGCTAGCGAGGCGAGCGGGCGCTTAATTTGCCCGATCGTGGTCTCGCCCGCAAAAACCAGACTGCCGCCCCGGAGAATTTCTATTGAAATTATCGTCTCAGGCCCCGGTAGCTGATCGCTCACCACCAAACAAGGCCCGAGGGCGGCACTGCGATCATAAACCTTAGCTTGCGGCAAATAGAGCGGATTAGCTCCTTCAATGTCGCGCGAGGACATGTCGTTGCCTATCGTGTAGCCAAAAATCCTCCCCTGAGAGTTGATCGCTAGCGTTAACTCCGGTTCGGGCACATTCCAATTCGAGTCGGCCCGAATCCTGACCGTGTCACCGGGGGCGGCGACGCGATGCGGAGTTGCCTTAAAAAAAAGCTCGGGGCGTTCCGCATCGTAGACCTTATCATAGAAACTGTCTCCCCCTGATAGCTTTGACTCCTCCATGCGTGCAGTCCGACTGCGATAGTAGGTTACCCCTGCCGCCCAAACTTCCTGCGACTGTAGCGGCGCCAGCAGCCGCGTAGATGGGGCGGTTAATAGGCCGGCCTTTTTATCCTTCAAGGCCAGCTGTAGAAACTCATGCGGACTTGAAGCCGTAAAAAGAACATCCAACTCCCAAGTAGCTGATAAACGATAGTACTCATGATTCATCTCAGCGACCCAATCGTCCATTGTACTATAAATTTTGATCATTTATCAGGAAAAGTTAATCTACGTAGAGCGCATAAACGCGGGCTAAACTTTTAGCGGGAAATTTTACCTTAATCGAAAATTGCTGGTCGGCAGGCAGGAGCGCACTCTGGGATTTTGGCCAAATAACTTCTTGGCGCGTGCCAGCCTGGCTGAGGCTTGCCCCATTAAGCCCAGCATAACCAGGTAGCGGCCGGTCCAAACGATCAACCAACTCAATGGTTAAAGGACTTTCGCTTGAGATATTTTCAACATTAAGCAGCAAGCGCTGACCGCTCTTTCCCGACCTAACCAGACTCGTAAGCAAGTGGCCGCCGAGATCATCCTGCTTGCAGGAAAGATAACCAAATCCATCCCGGCGCAATGTAGCTAAGCCAATTTCCATTGAGCGCATTTGACCACTGGTGTCCCAATGCGAATACCAAATCATCGTTTGGTCGCCGACATTGGCAAAAGCATGCCCCTGTAAGAGCGCCACCCCATCCCATTCATTTTCCGTTCCCCGCGCAATCACCTTGAAATCTGTTAAGGGCTCGCGGAAATGCAGCCCATCATTGCTGATAATTAGTCCTAGATCAATATGCGTACCCCAGAGAGGACTAGCGCCCTCAGGTTTCACGGCCGGTCCGTCCTGCCACATGCCATAGAGGCCCAACAGAACATCGCCTCGGCTCCAAACCCCTGCCCCCATGTGAGTTTGTTGGCCCGCAATAGGCGGATTCATCAATTGTCCTGGGCGGGCAAAAGCCAAAGCTTTCGCTTGTGACCAATTAGCAAAATCCGCTGAACGATAAGTCAACATTACCCGACCCGCCGCGGTGCCATCAGCCCGCCAGGCCCACGGTGATAAGAGCTGACCCGAAGTATAATAAAAATCCCCATAACGATAGAGACTGGTGACCTCGAACCTTTCACCACCCACGTTAGCGGGTTGGTCGCCCACCACGCTCCAGCTTAGGCCGTCAGCACTCGTCGCACAAATTGTGACACAGGGCGTTTTTTCCTTTCGACCAAGCTGACTCAAACCACCACGAATTTCGTCGTAAGGGACATGCGCGATATAAGCCGCTTTGTAACGTCGGGCAGGATCCGGATCATCCGGCTCGTAGAGGACCGATAAAAAATCGTTAATTTTGGTCAGCGCCGTGGGCGACCCCGTAATTAAACATATATTATTATGGCGACTGCCGTTGAATTCGACTAATCCCAGTTCAGGCTTAATCCAATTGATCCCATCGCTGCTTTCGGCGTAACACATCGGTCGCCAGTTCCCCGGGGCTTGTCCATCTTTGGTGGTCGTTTCGTGCATCGCGAGATACCACATGCGAAATTTAACCCCATCGTGAATGACTGTCCCGTAAAGGATCGCATGCCCGAAATCTGGACTACCGGCAACGCCTCGATGCAAAACCGGATTCCCCGCATATTTTTGCGCAGGAACCAGCGTAACCTTCAGGTTATGTTGCCAAGGAATACTATGATCATCAAAGGCGAAAAATATCCGCTCTTCGGTCCGTCCTGGTATAAAACACCCCAAGTAAATCAGGCCTAAGCAAAGTAAGCGGAAAAATCTCTGATTACCCATGGCGGTGATAATTTTCACGTTAAATAAAGCTAGCGGAGGTTAGCTGATTAAAATAATTATGCTGTCTTCGTCCTGAGAAGCTACTGCTGGGGCAGGAGGGACAAAGCATACACCGTGGCTTGATTAAGATGGATGCGAATCAGGTGTTCTCCCTGGGGCAAATGAACGATACCGCCTTGCCACTTAACCTCATGGCGCAGGGCGTCTCCTTGCATAATAACAGCTTCGTCAAAAGTATAACCTTCGACTCGCTTACCGGCAGCATCCAACAGCTCAACGCGGACCGAACCGGCTATCTTGGCATTGATTCGCATCGTTTCATTTCCCTTAAAATTTATTGATTTCAGGGTTATCTGGCCTCGATCAGGCAGCGGCTGACTTAAAGTTCCTCCGGCACTTTGCGGCCCAGTTTGGAGTCCGGCAAAACGATCGCGCGGCATCGAGGCCATCCCGATTCCGGTCGTAAGTTTATGATCATCGGACCCCGTGGCTCCGGCTGAATAGGCGCCGTAATAAAACCGAATCTCATCTTCTAAGACGATCGGCTGTGGGCATAAAAACAAAGACCCGCTATCAAATGCCTCCCCCACCGTACGAGCTAACCAAAACGGCTGACGAAAATCACGGCGCCAGTTTAAGCCATCGCGACTGGTCGCCAGCTCGATATCGATAATTCCTCCATTGGTCGCTCGATCCAAGATTTGGAGCGCAGAGAAATAGTAATCGGCGTAATAAAATACCGGCGTCGTGTGGTACTCTACCGACGCGGGATCCTGATCATCGGGCGTCAACAGGAGCTGGGGCTTAGACCAGTGGATAAAATCCTTACTCTCGATCCGACCCATTGCGTGCTTCCAATACATCCCGCCATCGGGCCCATCGATCCACATTTTCCCGTAAATCGAAAAAACTTTCTTCGGACTATCCCAAAAAACATCCAGCGCATCGGACATCGCTAGCGGTACATCCCACGGCCTCATTGGTGAACGGGCGGGGTCTTTGCCCACCGTCATAGAGTTGTTGTTTATACTCCGAATATTGCTCGAAGAAGCAATCGCCTGCATGGGTAAAGGAGTCCCAAAGCTGCCATAGCTGGTACGAGAGAGCGGCCCGCCCGGAACTTTTGTCCAATGGATTCCATCTGGCGAAAAGGCGATGCTTAAGCCGGGCCGTTCTTGGCCATCTTCGCCGATGCAAAAATCATAATGTGCCATCTTGTAGCGGCGCATTACATCTTTCTCCTCTGGGTCCACCACGACCGATACACCGTAGCGATCAGACGTTCCCCCATTTGCCACGAGGACAATATTAGTATCTAGATTGCCATTGTAATCAAAGAGTCGAAGATTGGGCTTTATAAAATTTATCCCATCATCCGATTCGGCATAACACACCGTGCAGCGGCGGGTCTTACTCTCAGCCTCATTACCGGCGAAAGCTTGATACCATAATTGATACTTACCCGTTACTGGGTTTCGGTAAACGCTCATCCAGGCAATCGCCACTTCCCAAGGTTTATCGCGGCCCTTGATTAACGGATTTCCTTCCGCTCGATGCAACGGCTCGAGAACCCGTTTGGTCCCCGCTCGATAGAGCACGTGGGAATCATCCACAAATAAGATAGTTTGCGCAGCAAGTGCTGGCCGTGGCCGTAGAGCGCCTAAAGCTTCAGTTTGGGAACTCAGGCTGGCATTGACCGAAAGAGATTCTGTGGTGCCGAAACAAATCCCCACCCAACCAAACAGGAAAAGCACCCCTGTTATTTGCCCTACATAACGTCTGATCTTAGCTGGATTCATTCTCAAAAATGTAAGCCATAGCGAGTTCATAAGCTTCGCCATGAATTTAACTCTAAGATTTGATTACAACGAACCGGCCGTAAATTTAAATGAATACAGATCGGCATCTTTTAATACAAAGCGAAGCCGGACTGGGCGACCCGCCAATGATGTTAAATCCGATGTTTTCATCCACGTGACCAAATACTCGAGATTGTCCCCATAAATCTCGGGGCACTCCTCAAGACTGTAGCCAGGCAGTGGCCGGCCATTGCTATCTTGAATCTCAATGCGGATTGAACCAACCCCCGAAGTAGAAAAGTTTAGCCCCAATTTATTTCCTGAAAAAATCAGCGGTTTTGTCACGAGCTCCCCGCCAACAAGCGGGGCATGCAGCGAGCCAAAACCATCGATGCGGATGGAATAGCGACGGATGATTCCCCCGGTCTCTTGGAGCGCTCGCTCGGTAACATACATGGATAATTCAGCCGGGGCATCCGGCAACGATGACTTGGTTTCAACTAAACCCCAATTTTGATACATATCTCCATAAAACCAGCTGTCGTGGGATCGCAGACCAGGACGAATAAATGACTCCGGCCATATTGAGAAATTTTTTCTATCACGGCTCGTCATGAACATCCCATCCGTAACGGCAGTTCCCTCGCGCCGTGAGCCTTGCGGCATAGTATCCGTCGGCGAAGTCGCGCGAATTTTCCGGTACTCATAACGCGGCAAAGCTTTAGCCGATTCAGTCCATCCACGATCCGTATAACGCGTCGGGAAACCGAGAAGAATATGGGGTGCCCGGTAGTACGGTAGAATCTGATTTGTATATAACTCACTTACACGACCCGTAGGGTAATCGGCGGCATTATTCAAATGACCGGTATCACTCGGAGTCTTACCCGGATTGACGTTGGCGCGGTAATTTAGCCACTCGGGCTTTGACCAATGGATAAAATCGGCTGAATGCGCCGTCTTGATATCGCGCCCGCTATCGATCCCCGCTAAGATCAAATCAGCGGAGCGTTCTTTTTTGAAATCGCGATGATAAGAACGATACTCGCCGGCCACCGCATCCCAAAAAGCCAAATTCATGGAATCAAAGGCCCCATCAGTAATCACTGGATCAGGGGTTAATAATTTCCAGTTAATCCCATCCCTCGACTTGAACGCATAGAGCCCCTTGGCGGAACCTTTCCAGCCTATCGCTTTGTAAAGCGCTTCCGGCGCACAATTGGGATTGAGATCACGAAAGGGGGCAAAGGCGTGCCGCCCAATGCCGTCCAGTATAATATTATTCTGCTTTGTTCCTGCGGACTCAAAAAGACCTAAGTTAGGTTTCTGCCAAACAATCCCATCGCGGCTTTCAGCATAACAGTAGACATCGCGATGGTCTGGGCGATCCTGGCCGCCCAAATAAGAATAGTGACCACCGCGATAGTACATCCGGTAGATTCCCTCATCTTGAAAGACGGTCACATAATTTGTACCGTTACCCTCCCAGGGCTCACTGGTTTCTAAAGCTATTTCTCGGGGAATTGGCTGGTGCATCCGCAACTCAGCATTCCCACGTAAATGATCCACCAGAAAAGCATCGACGAACAATTCTCGACGGTCACCAATGGTAATTAACTCAGTATTATCGCCAACTAAAGTGGAACCAAAGCTTAATAAAATTACTGCGGCTCTAAATAGTTGGCAAAAATACATAAATTTAAAAGGGGCTGATTACTTTGCCGCGCCCCCACCCGCTGATCTACCACGAAAACTTAGAATCTGTACGTAAGAGTAAGGCGCGTCCGCATCGGATCAAGCGTTTGCACCAGCGCAGATGCAGCTTGGGCAATAATAATACGTTCGTTTCCGATGTTATTTAAATTAAGCTGAACTGATAATTTAGTTGTTATATTATAGCGTGAGAAAAGATTTATGATTTCGTGCCCTGGCACATAAAAATTACCATTACGTTTCCCTGTAGAGACCTCGTAACCAAATCCAACCATAGCATTATTAAGCTTCCCCTTGTTCAGGAAAGTATATTTTGCCAGAATACTATCTTTTCGACCGACAAAACCTGCTGCTTGGACCCTTCTATCGGCGGCGATGTAGGAGTCCCCATCAAAGTAAGTGGCAACTAAGTCTAACCTGCCTTCTCCTAATGTTGTCGAGATACCTAGATCACTTTCCCAGCCTTTGGAGCTATCCTGAGCGGATTGAATAATCCCCTCTACACCATTACCTAAATCTCCGAAAGTTCTTACATTTGTAAGTGACATCTCAAAGTTTGCAACAGCCCCGTAAATTTTTAACTTATCCGATAACTGATGGTCGAATTTTAGGCCAAATTCTTTATTAATACCCGCCTGATCTTTAAATGGATCTCCAAGTTGATCATTAGCTTTAAATTTATCTGTTCTACCCGAAGCACCTAATTGCATGTTCTGCGCGTCTGTATAATATGCAGAAAGCCAAGGCCGTAGTTTTACTAAAACGCCGTATTTGTGTACTTGAGTTTGTTTTTCACTACCAGTAGTTTTAACGCCAGTAACATTATTTGTGTTGTTACTGGAGGGGTTAAACCAGCGCAAACCTCCCACTAATATAATACGATCCTTGAACAGGGACACATTTTCTTGAACATAAGTAGTCACTACCATTGATCTACTCGAATTGCTCGATAAGTGAGGTAGGCCGCGACCGGGCATTGTCTTCGCAAAATATGCATCGTCTTTACTATAATCTGGCGCGCGCATATCAAGTGGTTCAGGACCACCATTGGTGGCATCATTAACTGAATACTCACTAAAGTTTTTATTGATACCTGCATCCGCTCCAGCCATTGAATCTAACTTTATGCCTACAATTTCCATCTGGTTAATAAAGTCCGCTTGATAATACCAAGTTTTGTAGATATCATGTTCAGGAATATCTTGGCGATTCATCATATAATTGTTTTGCTGCATAGTAATACCGCGTGAGTATTGATCCCTGTCATTTATCCGCGTATACATAGCATACAGGCGTAAACTAGAGCGGTCCGAAAGTTTTGTAGAAAAGTTCACTTCGGTCATAGAATTAGTATTTTCAAAACCAGCATCCTTCGCGCGAAACGGAGATGCCGTTTTCGTTGAAAGGCTATTTAATCTCGCGATACCCAGATTATTTACGTTCGGCGTCCAATTATTGACAATTCCGTTATTTGATACATCCAAGAAGTCGTTCCAGTAAATGAATCCATCAAATTTAAACACGTAAGCAGTTATATCAACAGTAGTATTCGGGCCATAATATAAAGATAAAGCGCCACCTGCAAATTTCTCTTCTTCATCACCTTCAATGAGCTTATCACGCCCACCCTTCAAACCACCCAGCGTTACACGGTAGTTAGAGCTGAAATCGCCTGATTTGTAGAGCGGGCCCATATTGTTAATTGCGACACGTGAATAACCTAAATCCGAGAAAGTTACCCCAACCGTGCTTGTGGGTACCGCACTCGTCTTGTAGGGGATATAATTTACAGCACCGCCTACGGCGGTACTAGGTCCGCCCAATACCATTGAGGCCGGTCCTTTGATGACTTCCGCGCGCTCAACATCATAGAGTGTATTTGTATGTGTACCTGATTTCATCGGGACACCATTACGTAGAGAGCCGTTGGTACGAAACCCACGGATATTAACATCATCACCTATCTTCTGATTTTGGGTTACACCACTAACGCCAAAACGCAGAATATCGTGTACATCAGTAGCCGCCAAGTCGTTAATAACCTCCCTACCGATGACACCTATTGAAGTAGGTAAATCTATCAGAGCTTTATTTGTGCGATTACCCGCCATTGTCCGACTGGAAGCATATCCAGTCTGTTTTTCGGCGCTAACAATAAACGGATTAAGCTTCAAAACTTCCGCATCTTTGGCATTTTCACTAGCGGATGCCGCAGGCGTAGTTTGAGAGAATCCAACGGTGCAAACGGCAAGAAATGCCGCGTTAGCTAACAACAAACGCCGACCTAATGCGAATTTAACAATATTCATAATACAAGGGTTAAGGATAAAAAAAAGTTTAGTAAAATTTGTGTATACTTGTATGTAATACGTAATGTCAATAAAAAATTATAAAAGCGGGACGATAAAGTTTACATTATGCAATATGGCTAGTTACCAACCCTGGTAGGACAGGCCATGATTTTGCGCTAATGCTCTGCAAGAACCTATCAGCAAATAGATTTGGCACCTTAGCAGCTAGAAAC
>SXZN01000165.1 GCA_005787865.1 Opitutaceae bacterium
ACGGGGTTTAATTTAGTGGAAATTTTGGCGGCCTGCTCCGGTTGCCTCGAGAGTTGGGGCGGTCACCCCATGGCGGTTGGCATTTCACTTAAAAAAAGCCGGCTAGCAGAATTTAGAGCGCAATTCGATGAGGTCATTCAGCGCACGCGCCACGGTGTGGCAACTGATCTTGCCGTAGAGTTGTCCGGATGGCTGCAAGGGACTGATTTGACGGAGCAATTAATGGGACAACTAGCCCAATTGCATCCCTTCGGGATGGGCAATCCCGAGCCTATCTTCGGCGTGCGCGGCGTTCGGCTACGCACGAAGCCCAGCGTATTTAAAGAGCAGCATTTCCGTTTTACCGCCGAGGATGATCTGGGACGCCGCGTAAGTGGGGTGGCGTGGAAAATGGCCGAGCGTTTGCCTCCCGTCGGACCAGCGTTGGAATTGGCGATTCAGCTCAATTGGAATTATTATAACGGCCGACAAACTTTGCAGTTAGAACTGCATGATTGGCGGACGTTCTGAAGAGCGCTGGCGGGTGAAAATTCTGCTTGAAGTCGCCGCCGGATATTAGCTTATTCGCCCTTCGCTTGTGCGGGCATAGCTCAACTGGATAGAGCGCCAGACTACGAATCTGGAGGTTTGGGGTTCGACTCCCTATGCCCGCACCAACCTCGGACGCGTTTAGGGCGCGCTTTTTTTATTTGTGCGAAATCACACGACTGCGGAACCGAAGGAAGAAGGGAGGCTAGCCCGAGGGAAAGCTGCGCAGCACGTAGACCCTTCGATGTAATGCTGCCCTTGGCGGACTCAGGCCCGTTCGTTAGTCCGGCAGACGCTTGACGCGAATATTCCGATAGCGAACGACGCTCTTAGGGTCGTGCGCCTGCAAAGCAAAAGTTCCTTGGCTAAGTTTGCGTTCGTAGGGGACTCCCGCCTGAGCCCCAGCGGGCTCGACGTATTGGATCGCTCGCTGGCCGTCGATCTCAACGGTGACGGTGTTACCTTTAACAATGATGTGCTGCGTCCACCATTTACCATCGACGACGTTAACTAGGCCAGTGTTGGCGATCGCGTAGAGGCTGCCGGTTTTGATCCAGTCGCGCTGCGTAACATTGACCTGACATTCAAATCCCGCACGCGGCCAGTCGGTCGCTTGATAACGGGTATGGAAATAAATGCCGCCGTTGGAGCTGGGCTCGGTCATCACTTCGACCTTTAGCTCAAAATTTTTGAAGGGAGTTTCATCGCCAACATAATAAAGATGTGCGCGTTCGCCCCGAGTGACGAAAGCGCCGTCTTCAATTTTCCAAGTCGTGGCGTGCTCCACCGTCGGCTGCCAACCAGCAAAAGATTTTCCGTCCATGAGCGAGACGAACCCTGGTTCAAGTTCGGCGGCGACCAATCGAGGCACGACTAACGAGAGGGAGCAAAACGCCGTCAAAAATAAATTACGCATGCGTCATTGCTAGACCTTTCGGCACCGCCCGCAATGCCATTTTGATTCTAGGTGGCGGCTGGCGTGGCTTGGCCGACGATTTGACCGCCGCCAATGACGCTGGCCACCGGATTGCCCCCGAGCTCATAGGCCAGTTGGCGTTCGTCTTTATGGCAGAGCAAAATCAGATCTGCCCGTTGGCCTACCGCGATGGTGCCGCGATCCGTTAGACCCAATACGGCGGCCGCATTAACCGTCGCGGCGGCGATGGCTTCCGCTGGCGTGAGACCGCAGAACCGAACCGCCAAGGCGATGACGAAGGGGAGTGAGTGCGTGGGAGCTGTGCCGGGATTGCAATTGCTGGCCAGAGCGACGGCGCCGCCAGCATCGACTAAGAAACCAGCTTTGGTATAGCGTCCGTCCGTCTGAAAGCCGGTTGCTGGCAGAATGACGCCGATGGTGCGCGATTTGGCCAGTAAGAGGAGATCGTTTTTTGTTGAGGCCTCGAGGTGATCAACACTGCGCGCGTTAAGCCTTATCGCCTCTGGAGTCATCCCGAGAGAAGTAAACTGGTCGGCGTGGACGCGGACGGCGTGATGCTTAGAGGCTTTTTCAAAAAAGCGTACACAGGCCTCTACTGACCAAGCGCCGGTTTCGCAGAATGCATCCACGGTGATTGCGGGAAATTCCTTGGCCACGGCCGGCAGCATTTCTTTGACGACCATGCGGGCATATTCGTCCAAGTCGCCTTCAAAGGCGTGACCGAGCAGAGCGGTGGGGACAATCGTACCGGCCCATTCATTCCCCGCGCGGACGATGGCGCGCAGCATCTTGAGCTCCTCTTCGGTTTGCAGGCCGTAGCCACTTTTAATTTCTACCGTTGTCGTGCCGTCGCGCAGCATAGCGTCGAGCCGGGTTTTGAGGTGTGCGGCTAATTGTTTCTTGGTCGCGGCCCGAACGGCTTGCACGGTTGCGTGAATGCCTCCGCCGGTCTTGAGAATTTCGGCGTAGGGCACACCGCGCAATTTTTGCTCCCACTCGTTTAAGCGGTCACCGGCCCAGCAAGCGTGCGTGTGGCAGTCGATAAAACCTGGCATGAGCACGCGCCCCTGCGCTTCGATGATTTCTGCCCCGACGGGGGCTTCTATTCTGGGGCCTACGGCCGTGATTTTATCCGCGGTGATCAATACATCCCCCTGCGGAATGATGCCAAGTTCGCCTAATTCTTTGCCGTGGCGAGTGCGCGCGCCGTTGGCGAGAGTGAGGATGCGGGCGTTGCGGATAAGAAGAGCCACGCGATTTTTAAGGATTAATCAGCGCGCGAATCCAATCTTATAATCAGCCGCCACGGTACTGGCTCCGCTGATTATGGCGTCCTCCATAAAAAAACCCGCCCGAAGGCGGGTGGTCGCAAATGAGTGCGAGATCCTTAGACCGCTTTCGGTAGTTCTACGTCAGTAAACTCGATGGCGTGCGGATGGTTGCGCTTATCTTTAGCTACTCCATGACGTTTCCGCAGGCTTTGATCGAGTTTATCCACAAGCAAATCGATCGCTTTGTAGCATTCATCCTCGATCACCGTCGCGTTGATATCAGGTCCGTGAATGACGATATGACCTTTGGCGATGAATTGATGGGCGTGATCATGTTTCCGATCGTATTCGAGCTCCACTTTGATCCGGACAATGCGTTCCTCGTGGCGAAATAATCGCTCCATTTTTTCGCGAACGTGGCTTTGGAGTGCGGCGGTGAGTTCGAGATGAATACCGGATATGATAATGTCGTGCGGACGATTGGAATAGTTCATATTTTTATTTAACGGTTAACGACGCAAAGCAACGGCCGCATGAATTTACGGCGGGCGGTGAGCGCTGATCTTACGGACGTCTTAAGGACCGACCTCGTGATCTTTAATGAAAGCTGCTTCATTCGACTAAGGGGAATCTAGTCACCAACCCTTGGTTTGCAAATCTTCTTGGCTGGTAAAGGTACGTATATGATTGAACGCTCTGAGCTATGTTAGATCCCAGCGAAATCCTACCGCCGGCCATTCCGCCTTTGGTCGACCCAGTGGAACTGCGCACTTGGGTGATGCTCAACGATGAGCGCTTATTGGTTATCAACAAGCCAGGTTGGTTGGTTTGCCACCCATCTAAGAATGGCCCTTGGTCAAGCTTGGCGGGGGCTGTGCGCGAGGAATTTAAGCCTGATGCCATTCGCTTGATCTATCGACTCGATCGGGAGACGAGCGGAGTGATAATTTTGGCGAAAACAGAGGCCATCGGCTCTCGCTTAGGCAAGGCCGTGCTTCAGCACCGAATTCGCAAGCTTTACGTAACGTTGCTGCAGGGGACAATGCCTGAGAGGGTGATGGTCAATCAGCCGCTTGGGCCCGATCTGTCGGCTAATGTGAGCGTTAAATCCTGCGTGATCGCGGGCGAAGGTTCTCAGGAAGCGGTTACCCTATTTCATCCCTTGGCGGTGCGCCACGGTTACACCTTAGCCGGCGTCGAGCTGGTCACTGGGCGCAAACATCAGATTCGGGCGCATGCGGAGTGGCTCGGGCAGCGGGTGGTTGGCGATAAACTTTATGGCCCTGATGCTGGGCTCTACCTCGAGTTTGCCCAGCAGGGTTGGACGACTCGTCACTCGACGCTCCTCGGTATGACCCGACAAGCGCTGCATTGTGCGGCGATTGATTTGCGCGCAACGGGTTTGGATTACCTGCTACAGGCTCCTTGGCCCGCGGACATGGCTCGATTCGCCGAGCGCCAGATGCAGTTATCCGCCCCGGAGGCACAGCAGTTAATCAATGATTTTGTAACGGCTAAGCTAACCCCGCCGCCTGTGATTTGAGAGCGGTGCGCCACGACTAAAAAGGGCTGCATCAAAAGCCTTGGCTCGGAGGGCGGGATAATCCTGTCTTAGTTCATGGCTCAAGTTCGTGTTCGTTTTGCTCCCAGCCCGACGGGGTTTTTCCATATCGGCAGCGCCCGCACGGCGTTGTTCAACTGGCTCTATGCTCGGCATACGGGCGGGAAATTTATTCTCCGCGTTGAGGACACGGACCAAGCCCGCAACAGCGAGGAGTTTCTTAAGCTGATTTATAACAGCTTAACTTGGCTGGGTATGGATTGGGATGAGGGCCCGAACCCGAATGGCGTTGGGGAACGCGGCGATTTTGGCCCTTATCGCCAGAGCCAGCGGGCGGATATTTATCAACAATATCTGCAAAAACTCTTAGCTTCGGGTCGGGCCTATGAAAAAGAGGGAGCGGTCTGGTTTAAGCTGCTCGGTGAGCGCTACCAAACTTTTGACGAGCATCGAAAAAAAGAAGTCGAAAAGGTGAAAAGTGCCCCCGTGGTCATTGACGACCAGATTAGAGGCCGAGTGGAGCGAATGGAGGATGAGGATTTCGTCATCTTTCGTTCGGACGGCAACCCAGTGTTCCATTTCGTCAACGTGGTGGATGATATCACCATGCAAATCACGCACATTATTCGCGGCGAAGATCATCTTTCCAACACCAGCAAGCACGTGCGTCTTTACGAAGGATTCGGAGTGGTTTCGCCGGTCTTTGCCCATATTCCGCTGATCTTAAAATCGCCGGAGATGGGCCAAGGCAAAATGAGTAAGCGGGATAAGGGGGCCCTAATTGAGGAATATCAGCAGCGGCATTTTTTGCCGGAAGCGCTCGTTAATTATCTCGCGCTGCTCGGGTGGAATGCCGGCGATAACCGCGAGAAAATGTTAATTGCTGATATCATCCAGCTCTTTGACTTGCCGGGGGTGAATCAATCGAATGCTAAATTTGACGGCAAAAAACTCGCGCACATGAACATGCAGTATTTGCTCGAGCAACCAGCGGAGCATTTTCTGGCGCAGGCGCGGGGCTATTTTCAGTCATTGGCGGCGGGCGCTGCCGCGCTGGCGGATGAGACTTATTTCCGTGAAATCATGCTGCTAGCCCAACCCAAAATTAAGGGCTTGGAGGAACTGGCCGCTTACACGGTTTATTTTTGGAGCGATGACTTCCCCATTGATGCTAAGGTACAGGAGAAGGTTATGGCCAAGGGAGACCCGCGGGCGCGTTTAGCGGAATTGATCGTGGCTTTACCGACGCTGGATTTTACCGCCGATGCCGCAATTGAAGCGGGGATTAAATCACTCGCCGAGCGCAAGGGGCTGAGCTTTGGCGATTATCAAGCTGTCGCCCGGCTCGCGGTCACGGGCACCAATGCTGGTCCGAGTATCACCAGTATCTTTCGCGTCTTAGGTCGGGCGCGCATTCAAAGCCGTTTAGAAAAACTAGCCGCACCGGGTGCCTAGGCTGAGTCCTCGGCGGCGCGCGATTATTTCGCCCACGTATCTTTAAGCGAAATCGTCCGATTGAAAATCAGCCGACCGGGCTCGGTGGTTTTAGTTTCGAGAGCGAAATAGCCCAGACGTTCGAATTGGTAGCGTTCATTGGCGCTGGCTTCCGCTAACGAGGCCTCGAGTTTGGCGGTGACGACGGTGAGCGAGTGTGGATTGATGACTTTCAAGAAGTCTTCCTCTGCGGCTGGTTCTGGGACGGTGAAAAGGCGATCGTAGAGCCGGACTTCTGCTTCGATACATGTGCGCGCGCTCACCCAATGGAGAGTGCCTTTTACCTTGCGCGCCACATTTGGGCCCACGGCACGTGTGGTCAGATCGGCGGTGCAGCGAATTTCGGTGAGGCGACCAGTGGCGTCTTTGACCAATTCGTCGCACTTGATGATGCACGCATATTTTAGCCGCACTTCGCCACCGGGCTTGAGCCGGAAGAACTTTGGCGGAGGCACCTCAGCAAAATCATCAGCTTCAATAAAAACCTCACGGGTCAGGGCGACCCGCCGCGTGGTTGGCGTTTCGCTCTGGGGATTATTGGTGGCGTCACACTCAATGACTTCATCAGGCGCGAGGTTGGTGAGAACTAATTTGATCGGCTGGAGCACCGCGAGGCGTCGGAGGGCAACTTGATTCAGCTCATCGCGAACGGCGTGCTCAAAGACCGCGATGTCCGTGAGACTATCAAATTTAGTTACCCCAACGCTGGTGACAAAGCGCCGTAGGGCACTAGCCGGAATTCCGCGACGACGAAGCCCAGAGAGGGTTGGCAGGCGGGGATCATCCCAGCCGGTCACGACCTTTTCATTTACTAAAGTGAGCAGCTTACGTTTCGAAACCAACGTGTAGCCAGGGGTGAGTTTAGCGAATTCGTACTGATGGGGCAGCGTGCGCGGCAGGTCGAGGGAGGTCAGAACCCAGTCGTAGAGCGCGCGATGGTCCACAAACTCCAAGGTGCAGACACTGTGGGTGACGCCTTCGAGGTAATCGCTCAGGCAATGCGCGTAGTCGTAGAGCGGATAGATGCACCACTTGTCGCCAGCGTGGTGATGCGTGACGTG
>SXZN01000024.1 GCA_005787865.1 Opitutaceae bacterium
GCCGCAGGGCTTGAGCTCAGCGATCTTCACGACTGATCTGCGCGAGGCGGAGAAATTTTTATCTGCTCGAGGCAGTGATTGTGGGATCGCCAACGTTAATCTTGGCACCAGTGGAGCCGAGATTGGTGGAGCCTTCGGGGGCGAGAAGGAAACCGGGGGGGGGCGTGAAAGCGGGTCGGATGCCTGGCAGGCTTACATGCGCCGCCAGACTGCTACGATTAACTACTCCGCCACCTTGCCGCTGGCTCAAGGGATCGTGTTTGGGGACTGAGGGTCTTCGGCTAGTTTAATTTATCGGCCGGCGGCATCACAATGACTCCGCAGTTGGCGCCTTTGAGGACGCCGCTCGCGGTGCTGCCGACCAGCAAATCATAAAGTTTTCCGTGGCCGTGTGAGCCCATGATAATGAAATCAGCTTTCCGTTTGGTCGCTTCCTCCAGGATGGCATAGACCGGTGGGCCTTGTTGGATAACCGAGGTGGCGGTAACGCCGGCTTGCCGGAATATTTCGAGGGCGGCGAGGAAGTGGTTGGCCGCCGATTTTTCGCTAGCCTGAATGGTCGCTTGCACCGCTTCGAGCGGGAGGGCGTATTCGCTGGTGATGATGGGCGGTTGAATGACGTGCAGCAACACGACCTGACCCTGAAAGGCGCGGGCAAAACTGACGGCCGCATCAATGATCATGTCGGACACCGGAGAGAAATCGACAGGCACAAGAAATGTTTTCATGCCACCAGTATACACCCCTAAGAGAGGGCGACCGCGCATGCCTTGTGTTTCAGTGGGCGGATTTTGCCGCCGGGATGAGGCTATTTCAGCGCGAGATCGACGCGCTTAACTTCTTTGATGTTCCACTTGGTAATGGTGAGGCCCTTGGCGGTCCGGGTACTCACCGGGACGGCGGTCAGATCAAAATCAAATTCACGAATGCGCGCACCGCTGCGGCCATCGAGGGCAATGCGCACGGTTTTAGGCATTAGTTTCTCCTGAGCGCTGACTTCGAGGTACAGCACGCGGGAGCCTTCGCTTTTGACGAGTGGGTAAAGTTTATCGCGAGAGAGCCCGCCAATCTGGAATTTCTTGGCGAAGGCTTTGCCTGATTCCTTGTCCTGATAAATCATGGTGTAGAACGCCGTGTCGCCGTCCTTCGGGAATATTGCTACATGCAGGATTTCGCGGCCCATGAAGATTTTATCCGCAACTTTGGAGACTTTAAGGCCCCCATCAGCCATGAGCGTGAGCACGCTGTCGAGGATCGTGCACTCCTGCACAAATTCGTGTTGCCGCCAATTCAGACCAATAAAGCCATCCTCGCGATTGACGTAGAGGCGTTGGTTGGCCGAGACCACCTCGGAGGCATCAATCTGCGCGATCTCATCGTAGCTGGTACGGCGCTTGAGGCCCTTGCCGTATTTTTCTTGGAGCATCTCGAACCAAGCGACGGCGTAAGCGGTGAGATTCTTGAGGTTGACCTTCGTTTCCTGCATACCCGTTTCAATTTTCTTGAGGGCCTCATCTGCTTGAAAGCGATTATAGGCCGAAATCCGTTTGATGCGGATTTCCGTGAGGCGCGTGATATCCTCATCGGTGATGGCTCGGCGGAGTTGTTTGATGAACGGTTGGAGGCCCCCGCGAATTTCAGCGAGCACGCTCTCCCACGTTTTTGACTTTTCGATGAGGCGATAAATGCGCTCTTCGATGAAAATACGCTCAAGGGAGTCCCAGTGCCACTGTTGATCCAGCTCGGCGAGTTTGATTTCCAGTTCCTGCTTGAGTAGGGCTTTAGTTTTCTCCGCGCTGCGTTTTAGGATTTCGCGGACGCCGAGAAATTGCGGCTTATCATTCTCGATGACGCAAGCGGCCGGATTGAGCTGCATCTGGCAATTAGTAAAAACATAGAGCTGCTGAATGATTTGCTCCGGATCGCTGCCCGCGGGCAAATGGACAAGAATCTCAACCGCGTCGGCGGTGTTATCGTCGACGTGTTTAATCTTAATCTTGCCCTTGGCATTGGCGGAGAGAATCGACTCGATTAAAGTTTCGGTCGTCGCGCCGAACGGGAGCTGCGTGATGGCCAGCAGATTTTTGCTGCGCACTTCAATTTGGGCCCGGACTTTAACCTTACCGCCGCGTTCGCCATCGTTGTATTCGGCGAAATCAGCCACGCCTCCGGTGGGAAAATCAGGGAAGATGCGGAAAGTTTTTCCTTGGAGATGATTAATCGCCGCGCGGCACAGATCGTTGAAATTATGCGGCAGGATCTTCGTCGCGAGACCGACCGCGATACCCTCGGCGCCCTCGAGCAGCACGATGGGAAATTTAGCCGGTAGGGTGACGGGTTCTTTAGCACGGCCGTCGTAGCTGAGCTGCCAAGTGGTGGTCTTAGGATTAAAGAGCACATCTTTCGCAAAGGGCGTCAGCCGCGCTTCAATATAACGAGGTGCGGCGGCCTCATCGCCGGTCAGCATATTGCCATAATTACCTTGCGGCTCAATCAGGAAGGCGCGTTGGCCAATGGCCACGAGGGCGGCGCCGATAGAGGCGTCGCCGTGCGGGTGAAAAGCCATGGTGCGACCGACCACATTGGCCACCTTGTGGAAACGACCGTCATCCATTTCCCACAAGGTGTGGAGAATGCGGCGTTGGACGGGTTTTAAGCCGTCATCAATATGCGGCACGGCACGATCAAGAATTACGTAGCTCGCGTACTCCAGAAACCAGTTGCGA
>SXZN01000166.1 GCA_005787865.1 Opitutaceae bacterium
CCTACCCAAAAACATTGAGGGCTATTATCAGGAAACCGGCCGCGCGGGTCGCGATGGCCTGCCCGGCGATTGCCTGCTCCTCTTCAGCGCCGGCGATATTGCGAAACAAACGCACTTCCTCGACGAGATTACGAACGCGCAAGAACAAGCGATTGCCCGCGCCCAACTTCGGCAAATTGTCCACTACGCCGAGAGCAGCAGTTGCCGCCGCGCGGAACTGTTGGATTACTTTGGCGAAAAATTTCCGCTCGATAACTGCGGCGCCAGCGACAACTGCCTCGAGCCGCGCGAAACCTACGACGGCACTCTCGTCGCCCAAAAATTTCTCTCCTGCGTCTACCGCATCGCCCAAAATAGCCGCTTTAGCGTCGGGATGAATCACCTCACCGAGGTGCTTACCGGCGCCGACACTGAAAAAATCCGCAAATGGGGGCACGATCGCCTGACCACCTACGGCATCGGGCAGGATCTGGGCCGCCCCCACTGGGCCCACATTGGGCGCGAGTTAATGCGCCTCGGTTACCTTGCCGTCGCCGAAGGCGAATTTGCGACGCTCGAGCTAACCGCCGCCGGCCGCAGCGTCCTCCTAGCCCGCACCGCTATCACGCTCACCAAGCCGATGGACCTGCCGAAGGCGAAGCGCGTCGCGCGCCGTGAAGGCGATATCACCTGCGACGAAATCCTCTTCGAACGCCTCCGCACTCTGCGCAAGCGTCTCGCCGACGAACGCCAGGTGCCCGCTTATATTATTTTTGGCGATGCCACCCTCCGCCAAATGGCTCGCCTTTACCCCGTGCAGCTAAAAACCCTGGAAGGCATCACTGGCGTGGGCGAAAAGAAGCGCACTGAATTTGGGGGAATTTTTACTCGCACGATTGCCGAATACCTCCAGACCAACTCGCGCATAGCTTTCTCCGATTAAACCCATGGCTGCGTCTACGCTCCCCCTGCGCCCAGAAAATGCGGGCCTCGCTTTTATCGGGGAGTCGATTTGGCCGCCGGCCCGCCTCACGGCGAAACAAGCGCAACAATTAGCCGCGGCGAGCAATCCCACGGGTCGTTTAAATAGCGATGTCATCCAACGCGGCCTCAGCTTAAAATCAGGTCACCCCAGCGAACACTGGCAGATAGATTTTCCCCTCCACGGCACCGAGGCCGAAGCCAATCTCTACGCGGCACCTAGCCGGCACTTAAAGTCAGCCCAACCAGCAGCCACCGGTAAATGGTGGCGCAACCCTCACGCTAAAATCGAGCTCCGCACCTCGCTCGCTCGACTCGAGCGTTCCCTCGTCACCCCCCTGGCCGCGACCGAACCAACTTGGACTTGGATCGACAGCGAGGTGCTCCCCGACGCCAATTTTCTCGTCGCAGCCCGCGACGATGATTTCACCCACGGACTACTGAGTTCGCCGCTATTTCAAATTTGGTGGCAGCACTCGGGCAGCTTAGCGCCCGTCGACCGGATTGCCTCTTTTCCGTTTCCTTGGCCGCCCCGCACCCTCTTGAGTGCTTTGACTCGGCCTCAAGAAGAACAGCGCCTCGCCCTGGCCCGGGCCGCCCGCAGCGGCGATCTCGAGCAACTCTCAGCCGCCGCCAACGCCGCCTACGGCTGGCCCCCTCACCTCCCCGCCCCCGCTCTCCGCGAGCGCCTCATCGACCAAGCTGACTCCCACCCGGGCGCTCGTTTGTAATATATTATATTACAAACGAGCTGTGACCGCATTACGGCTGTTCGCCGGCAAATTTCCATGACGAGCGATAATCACGGGGCAAAGCCGTGCCGGTGACATGCGCCCGGACCATCTCGATGGGCATAATGCCACCCTTAAGAATGCTGTCGTGAAAATTTTTCTCCGTCATCTTACCGGTTTTAACGAGATCCGCATAAAGCGTACGCAGCTGAATCGCGCCCATCATATAACCGACTTGGTAGAGCGGTGAATAATCGCCATTAAAAGACCGGCGCACTTCACCCGTAGCCGTGTGGCGATCGTGGCCGACTTTCGCTACGAGAAAATCGATACATTGCTGCGGCGTCCATCGACCCAGATGGAAGTTGAGGGAAAAAATAATCCGCGCACAGCGATGCGTCCGCCAAAAAAGCGCCCCCGCCCGATCTTCCGGGGTTTGGTGAAAGCCGAGATCCCACAGGTGAAATTCCCACCACAGGGCCCACCCCTCTACATAAAAGGGGGTATAATACAAATCGCGGTGCTGATTAAAGCGGTCGGCATACCAGCCTTGGAGATGATGGCCGGGAATGAGTTCATGGAAAACCGTCGCGTGGCAAAAATGCGTGTTGTTCGCCCGCAAACTATTTAGTTTCTCCGCCTGATCCATCGTGTCCGTGGGGAAAGAGACGATAATACGATCTCCCCCTAAGAAGAACGGATTAGTTTTTTGCCGCTCGGGCGACATCATGGTCATCGTCCAATCATCAATCGCCAGAGGCGGCACCGTGATCAGATCGCGCTTGAGAATAAAATCCGTCGCCTCGTAGGCCATGCCGGCAATCAGGGCCGGTTGATCGCCGGGCGCCACGGAATCGTGTTTCACTTTTTCCAGCGCGGCTTGCCAGTCGTCCCCGAGCCCCATGTCACGTGCGACTTTTTTCCATTCAGCTTCACACCACGCAAATTCTTTTTCAGCCACGGCAATCAACTCGGCTGGCGTGTACGGCATCATTTCATGCTCCAAATCTAAGGCCAAGCCTTCCGCGCCAATTGGATCACCGATAATTGGTTCAGCTTCCTCAGCCTTGGCGCCAACAATTTTTTCGCGCAAAAATTTAGCGTAATCATCGAGGGCGGCGGCCGTTTTCTTGTAAGGCTCGCGATTCCACCAGCTAAACTGCGGATCATAGCCCTCATAGAATTCATACCAATCTTTCAGCGTCTTGCTTAAATCGCCCAATCGGCTCGCGGCGCGATAAGCTAAAATTTTATTCGGCGGCGAAACCTCCCCCGCTAATTTACGCTGAGCGTCCTCGATCGCTTGGCGGATTTTCTCAAGGCTGGCGGCCGCGGCCGCGGCCACGATGGGCTCAAATTCTCGCCGCGTTTCCTGCAACGCCGCAATGTCATCCGCGAAACCCATAAAGGACGCCATCTCCGTATGCCGTTTCTCAGTACGCGCGATCAGCCCAAGTTCATAGCGGAGCTGAAGCAGCATGAGCTGCCAATCAATGCGTCCCTCCGTGCCCAAGTCGTCGTACGGCATTGCGTCCAGCTGCACCTGCCAGCTCTGGTAGAATTCCCGCAACCGCCGCAACTGCAGGGTAGAATTCGGCACGGAATAAACTCGGAGCAGGGATTCTCGATCGATTTTGAAACGCTCCACTAATTCGCGCAGTTCGCTAGCAACCGGCGGCACGAGAGCCTTGAGATCAGGGACGTAAAGTGCGGTGGGCCGCTGGGCTTGTTTCGGCTGCCCGTACCGTAAGTCCTCCGCCGGTAACCACGTACTGCCAGCGAACAGGGCCAGAACCACTAAACGGATAAATAACTTCATGATGGGGATGTGGCAGTTTCTGCCTCTACAAAAAAGCCGCAAGCGTGGAGTGCTGGCGGCTGGAGGCCAATCGCGGTCCAGCGATTTCCTAGAATTTCAACTCCACGCCCCCAAATAGCCCGAACCCCAGCTGCGGATAACCGTTCACTTCTTCATACTTTTCATTGAAAATATTTTCCAACCGCACCTTGAGCGTCACCCGAGTCGCGGCCTGCCACGCGGCATAGATTCTGGCCACCGTGTAATCTTCCGCGTGAATCGTCGCATAGGTAGCCGCATCAACATCTTCACGTTGCGCCTGCCAGGTTAGACCCGTGCCCGCGGTGAACCCGTGACCAAAATCATGCCAGAGGTCGATCGCGCCGCTGTGCCGCGGACGCCGCAGCAAGCGCGTGCCCTGCCCGAGATCATCGGCTTCGAGATACGTGTACCCCAACCGCACTTCCGCCACCCCCGGTTGTACGAATTTTCCGGATAATTCTCCGCCGCGGGTCCGCGCGCGGCCCACATTTCGCACCGCGCCGGGAAAGACGGCGAAATCATAATTAATCAGATTAGTAAATCGAGTATCAAACCAAGTTGCACTCAACACTCCGCGATTATGGGGCAGAAAATAATCAGCTCCCGCATCCCACCCGCGAGCTTCCTCCGGCCGCAACCGCGGGTTGCCGACGTAGAACGAGCTTCGCCCAAATAGATCGAGAAAACTTGGGGCCCGAAAAGCGGTGCCATAAGTCGCCCGCAGTTTCCAACGCGCCTCGGGCGCGAGCCACGCCAGCGTGGCCCGCCCCGTCGTCGCCCGCCCGAACGCATCATGATCGTCACTCCGGACTCCAGCCGTCAGATAAAAATGCTCCGCGGGAGTCCACTCGTCTTGCACGAACAGCGCCATAAGTTGCTGCCGCTGATTAATATTACCGAAACCCGTGTTCCGCGTATGATTGCTCTCGGCGGTTAAGCCCGCCATCAGGCGATGCGCTTCGCCGGCCTGCAGCGTGTTTTGCCAATCGAGCACGAGCCGACGATTTTTCACTAAGGTCTCCGTGAGACCGCTGGGTCCACGCTCGCTGGCCACGAAGCGCCGGTCTTGGCCGCCGAGCACCGCTTTACTGGTCAGCATCGGGGTCGGGGCATATTCCACAAACACCGTCGCCAACTGCTGATTTTCGCGATCCTCGTTATCAGGATCGTTGGTGTAGCGGTCACCGGGTGAACCGTAGCGGCTCAAAAAACCCCGCACGGTCGCGCCGACCGCTAGCTGACGGTTAAGCTGACGGTCAAGACGCAGAACGTAGGTCGTACTGTTAAAATCATTATTGGGCCGACTATTTTGCGTGCGTCCACTCAGCGCCGAAAAATTATACGCTGACACCTGATCCCCGCCTTGGGCCTGCACGGCCGCTTGCGCCGTCCCAAAAGCACCAGCCTCAAACGAGACGCGCCGCGTCGCTATCCCCGCCCCGCGCATCGCGCGCAAGGCCAGCACGCCCCCCACCGCTTCGCCGCCGTATAAGGTGCTTTGCGGGCCGTGCACGATCTCGAGGCTATCGCCCGCTCCCATGCTCATGCCCCCGAGCGCGACGGCGTAATCAGTGTTGGGGTCGTTGAAGCGGATGCCATCAACCAAGAAAAGCGTCTGGTTGGAATTAGCCCCGCGCAGAAAAAGGGAAGTCACGCCCCCGCCGGCACCCGAGGCGAAAATGGGAGCTCCCGCGATGCTCCTGAGCGCTGACGATAAGCTGGTGCGTTGCATCCGCGCCAGCTCAGTCGCGCTCAGCGTGTCGACATAACTGCCGATGGTCGTTAGCGCCGATGGGGTTCGATTCGCCGCCAGAGCATAGACAGGCAAAACTTCCGGCACAGTAATTTGGGCCCCGGTGATGCCCGTGAGTAATAGGCTAACTAAGGCGAAGCGGCGCCACGCCGGCCCCGAGTGGATGTGGTTCATATCTGCTGCTGCGAAGGCAAGAGCAGATCGACCCGAAGATAAGTTAAGGCTAAACGCTGATCGCAGTTTAAGCCATAACTCGGCTCGTGATGATCTACCCCCACCCTTCAATCAAGCGTTGAAGGTTTGTCGCCAGAGCGCAAAGCGCGCCAGCGCGGTGAGTGCTAAAGACAGATGTTCGGACTCCGCATTTCTCATGCACCCGCCTGCCCAGTATTTTTTTACGGGGCAGAACAAGCACATCTCCTCGCCCCTCGCCTTCACCGGTTGCCCGATTGGCTTTGCTCCAGCCACTCAGGCCGGATGGGGGTTTGTGATACGTTACCGCAGCGCAACTGTGACCGATTTTCACGGTCTTCCCTGTTGCTTAAGCTTTTTTTAAAATAAAGAACGACTGACCGCCACCCAGCACCAGCCCAGCGCCCCATCGGCGCAAGCTTAAAGGCTGCGCGGTTTTTGTGTTTTACATTGCTTTTTTCCATCCGACCGCGCCCACCACTACGCGGAACGAGCCGATAATCACTGGCTTGCTTTTTCATATCATCGCATCTTGATGTAAAGATACGTCAATTTATGAAGCCCTGCCCCCCGACCGCCGCCGAAACCGCCCTGCGCCAGCTCCTCGCTGAACGCATTGCGATTATGGATGGGGCCATGGGCACGACGATCCGCAGTTATCAACTAAACGAACAAGATGCCCGCGGGGCGCGGTTCAAGGATGCGCCCAAGGATTTGCAGAATAACGGCGACATCTACTCGCTCACGCGGCCGACGGAAATCGGCGACATCCACCGCCGTTTTCTTGAGGCCGGCGCCGATATCATCGAGACCAACACTTTTTCCGCGACGAGTATCGGCCAGAGTGAATTTTTTATTGAGGATCCCCGGGAAAAAGGCGGCCGCAAAGATCCGGCGTTTTATGCCGCGGTGCTCGAAAATAATTTCCTGACTGAATTAGCCCGCGATATTAATTTTACCTCGGCGCGTCTCGCCCGCACTTGGGCTGATCGGGTCGCCAATGCCACCGGCCGACGCCGGTATGTCGCGGGAGCGGTTGGTCCCTTAACCGTATCGCTTTCAGTTTCGCCGGATGCGGATGACGCCGGTTTTCGCGTCGTCACCTTTGATCAAGTCAAAGCTGATTACCGCCGCCAAGTTCGCGCCCTGATCGCGGGGGGCGTCGATCTCCTCCTCGTCGAAACGATCTTCGATGCGCTGAACGCGAAGGCCGCCCTGGTGGCCATCGAAGAGGTGTTCGCCGAAGATCACCTTCGTCTACCGTTGATGATCTCCGCCGCTGTAGGCCGCGGGGGGGAGACCATGATCTCTGCGCAAACCGTCGAAGCTTTCTGGCACGCGGTGCGCCACGTCCAACCACTCGCGGTGGGCCTCAACTGCTCGCTGGGGCCCGATCTGATGCGACCCTTCCTCGAGGAACTCGGCACCAAGTCAGACACCTTCATCTCGTGTTACCCCAATGCGGGCATGCCGAATCCACTCGCCGCGACCGGCTTCGATCTCGGCCCAGTCGACATGGCGCGCCAACTCGGTGAGTTTGCCGCGAGTGGCCTGCTCAACATCGCCGGTGGCTGCTGCGGCAACACGCCCGAGCATATTGCGGCGATTGCACAATCGCTGGCGCCCCAACCCGAGCGCCGCGTTAATATTCTCGCCCCCCAGTTTGCCTTGTCGGGTTCTTTACCGTTCACCCCCGCGCCGAATAATTTTATCATGATTGGTGAGCGCACCAATGTCGCCGGCTCACCTAAATTCGCGAAGCTCATCAAGGCGGGTAATTATGAAGAGGCGGTCGCAGTTGCTCGTCAGCAGGTCGACAACGGGGCCAACGTCATCGATATTTGCATGGACGAAGGTCTGATCGATGGCGTCGCCGCGATGAACCGCTACCTGCACTTGCTCGCGAGCGAACCGGAAGTCGCGAAAGTTCCTTTCATGATTGACTCCTCCAAGTGGGAGGTGATCGAGGCCGGCCTGAAATGCCTCCAAGGTAAAGGGATCGTAAACTCCATTTCGCTGAAAGAGGGAGAGGAGAAGTTTCTCGACCAGGCACGGACCATTCAACGCTACGGCGCAGCGGTTGTGATCATGGCCTTCGATGAAAACGGCCAAGCTTCTTCCTATGCGGAAAAAATTCGCATCTGCACGCGCGCTTACCGCCTACTCGTTGACGCGCTCAATTTCCCGCCGGAGGATATTATTTTCGATCCCAATATCCTGACGGTCGGTACTGGTATCGAGGAGCATAATAATTACGCCGTCGATTTCATTGAAGCGACGCGCTGGATCAAAGCCCACCTGCCTCACGCCAAAGTCAGCGGCGGCTTATCGAACGTGTCTTTTGCCTTCCGCGGCAATAATACCGTACGCGAGGCCATGCACTCGGCCTTCCTGTACCACGCCATTAAAGCCGGCCTGGACATGGCCATCGTCAATCCGTCCATGCTGGAGGTTTACGAAGAGATCGACCCCGTTCTCCTCACGCACGTCGAGGATGTGCTGCTCAATCGCCGGCCCGATGCCACGGAAAGACTGGTCACGCTCGGGGAAGAATTAAAAGCTACGGCCGCCGGCCCTAATAAAAACCAAGCAGCTAAAGCCGAAAACACTGAGGCCTGGCGCCAAGCGCCGATTGAAGCGCGACTCAGCCATGCTCTCGTGAAGGGCATCGACGCTTTCATTGACGTCGACACCGAAGAAGCCCGCCAGAAATACGGTAAACCCCTACTGATTATTGAAGGCCCGCTCATGGAGGGTATGCGCGTGGTGGGTGATCTTTTCGGTTCCGGCAAAATGTTTCTGCCGCAGGTGGTCAAAAGCGCCCGAGTAATGAAGAAGGCCGTGGCCTACCTCCAGCCGTTCATGGAGGAAGAGAAAAAACAACTCCTGGCCGCCGGCGGCGTCGCCCGCGCGCAGGGCCGGATCATCATGGCAACGGTCAAGGGCGATGTGCATGACATCGGC
>SXZN01000167.1 GCA_005787865.1 Opitutaceae bacterium
GAAAAATCGTGAAGGTGATTAAACCAAGCACGATAATAGATACCGCCGCATTCCCTTGGAAGATTAACTTAATCAAACGATCCCCCGGCAGGCCAAAAAACCAACCGGTCCTCGGCCGCAGCAGTGCCGCTGAGGTAGAGGTACGTGGTCCTGCTGATGATGGGGCAGTGCGCATGATGTCTAAAGCCTAAGCATCGGGTCAGTCTGACCAGCTGGTCAACTAACCTAGGTTACAGTTAGGTGACAAAATAAACTGACCCGAGCCCAGAGCAGGAGCGGGTCAGTCGGTGACATTGTTGCCGCCCAACGCGAAGGCGCGGGCTGCGACCAAATGACGTGGGTTACTTAGCGACGGGGATAGGCACGAAACCTGACTTTGCCACAATTTCCTGTCCCTCAGCGCTCAATAAATAGTCAATGAATTGACCAGCGAGTCCAGAGGGCTCACCATTGGTGTAGAAGAAATTAGGCCGAGCATACGGGTAAGTTTTGTTGTGCACCGTCGCGACTTCTGGCCGCACCAAACGGCCATCTTTGAGCATGATCGCCAAGACCTTAACCCCTTGCGCTTCTTTGTAGGCGATGCCGACGTAACCGATTCCGGCGGGGTTTTTACCGACTTCTGCGGCTATCTGCTCGTTGCCGGCCATCTTTTGCGAAGATGAGGCATAATCACGCTTCTTCATCGCGAGATCCTTCCAATCCTGGTAGGTGCCGGAAGACGTATTGCGCGTATAAATCGAGATTGGTCCAGCGCTGCCACCAACCACGCTCCAGTCCTTCACATCCCCAGCGAAGATTTGCTCAACTTGGCGCACGGTCAGCTGGGTTAGAGGATTGAATTCATGTACAATCACGGCCATCGCATCATAAGAAACCACGCAGGGCTTCATGGTGACCCCTTTAGCCAGAGCGGTCGAAATCTCCGTGGGGCGCGCGCGCCGACTCGACATGCCGATATCAGCGGTACCGTCGGTGATGGCAGCGATGCCCGTGGTTGATCCCTCGGCGGCGATTTCAAAAACAATCCCGGGAGTTTTGGCCCGATAAGCTTCCGCCAATTGTGGAACCATTTTAGCCCCGAGGGTATCCGAGCCCTTGATGACTAGCTTTTGCGCTGAGGCCGATGTGGCCATTACGGCAACCACGGCAAGAAGAAGTATAGAGTTTTTCATTTTATAATAACGTTAAGATTTAATTAGAACTTTGCGGTCAGATCGATCTGCAGGACATCAGCTTTGTTTAAACCCAGCCCGGCGGGCCCAGTTTTATCAATCGCCGTGGCCCGGAAGAAAGTGGCAGTAGTGCCGATGCTATCCGTCCAGTTATAGCTCAATGAGAGAATGTAACCGTCGCCATTCACCCGCCCAGCATTGAAGTCGGAATCAAGTAAAATAGAGGTATAGGCCCCGGCCTCCACCGAGCGATACTCCGCGGTTGCCAACCAATCCCCAGGGTTACGCGTCGCGCCATAACGCACGCCTAAATTAAACATCGTATCATAATCAGGCGGATTGCCACTGGCGACACTGTGAATGATCGGGGCGTTCGCCGTGGAGCTATACAGGCGATCGGCGCGAGCCGCTCCCTTGAAATTCATTCCGTAGGTGGCATAAAAGCCAAGCGGCTTGCCGTTCGCCTTGATCACGTGCTCGAAGGGCAAAAGGAAAGTAGCCAGGTTGCTGTAGTTATTGGTATCACTGTTAATGGCCGAGCCCGCAACTTCAGGACCGGAAAAAACCATAAAGGTGGGGGCCAAGCGGGTGCCGTAGGGATTGTTTTCAAAAATATAAGCCTGGGAAAGTTCGGCCTGCCAGACCCACATTAAGTTGGGCTGATTGATAAAATCTCCACTGACCTTGCCAGACGTACGTGAATTAGCGGACAATAGATACTGGCCCGCCCGCAAGGTGAGATTCCAGCCCTTCAGCAACGCATCGTTATAGGTGAGATCTTCCGACAACCCTTCGAAGTTAATGTCTGAATCAATCCAGAATCCATTAATTCCCGGCGCTAAATAGGTATGGGCATGCTTGCCGATGCGAAAATCAACTTTGTCGGCACCGTGCCAGTTACTCGTGGCAAATTGCACAAAAACTTGGCCCACGTTGACGGTATTACCATCTTTGGCAAAAATGGTTGAGCCCACATTGCCGAAATCATCGTTGGTCGAAGTGGCGCCATTCGCAGTCTCCAACCGGAAACCTGTCGTCCAATTGTTGTTTAACGAGACGGTTGGTGCAAAACGAAAACGATAACGGTAACGACTCCGATCGTTGTTGGCCCCCACCGCAGCGGAAGCAAAGTTTGGCACTTCATTATCGTACTGATAGCGAACCCGCACATCACCGGCCAGCTTGAGGCCAGTCACGCTTGAGGCTAAATTAAGTTTACCCGCTGGGGTATTCGCTACGAAGTCCTTGACGAGTTCGGCGCGAAGATCCTCCGCCTCCGTATCGTTGATGAGGCCTTTGCGCAATAACACTTCAATGAGCGGACCGCTGTCTTGCGCGAACGCCGCTCCAGCGCACAGAAGCGCCGCAGTGATCGCGAGGAATTTAGATTTTAGATTAAGCATGGGATGTGGTCTGAGTTAGTTTTGAGTAAGTACAGCGGTAGGAACACCGATGCATGGGGCTAACATAACGGGGCTTTGTTACGGTTTCGTGACGGCAGTGTGACAACGCGGGAAATTGCCCGCGCCTTGATCCTACCGCGCATCCTGTCGTCTGAGATCTCACCCCTCGCAGCGAACGCGCTCGCCTAACAGCGACCTCCATTCCTGGCGGGCTCGCGAGCTGTCTCCTGGCGGCCCAGGTAGGCCCATCATGGATCGGCAAATTATCTGCCGGTGCCGCGGCTACTGATGACGGCTACTTTAAATCTGCGGTGCACCTGATTGATGAAGGCCCCCAGGATTACGAACGCTGAGCACATCCAAGCAAGGGCCGAGCAGATTGCTGCCGCGCCCCTGCCGGAGAAAATCCGGCCGGATGGCATTATTAAATCTTAACCCCGCCAGTCCTAGCGGGGAGGCAACGAGGCGGGGATATAAGGCGTCGAGGGCAGCTTCGCATGCTTAGCAAACTCCTCCGCCTTCTTTTTGTCTCGCGTGACCCGCATAACGCAGTGCGGCTCCGTGCGCGATTCCATGTCGAAGACCGCATGTAGTCCCGCGTGCGCCATCACGGGCTCTACCCACGCCATGCAGTGATCACAATAAAGCCCATGCGCGCCGGCATCGTTATCCATCGCCTTGGAGAGGCTTGGACACTTATGCATGCGGAGCTCGAGGACATCGCCGTTCAACTTAACCTCTCCCTCGCAATTCTCTTCGAGGAAAATGCGCTGCCAGTATTCATAGGCCGCTTCCAAACCACCGGTCTTGAAGCGATCGCCCAACTCCGTCACCTGCAACCGGCCCAGCTCGTGCCAGTAATCGACGAGATGCACGCGACCCTTCCGGTCGAGTGACTTAAAAACCTCGTTGTAGAACCGAACAAAATGGTCGCTGGGAATCATAGTTTTACCCTCCGAATGGTTTGGACGTAAGCATCCTCGCCGGTGATTTTAGTAGAAATTTCGAAAGGCGTTCCTTCTGACCACGCCTGATTCATGGTAATGGTCTGTCGCCGAAATTCCGGATCTACGACTATCCCCCGATTGCGCAGATAAGTCGTGGCCGGACACTGGAGCACGATAAAGCGAATCTCATTACCCTCGCGCTCAATTTTATAGGTCCCCTTCTCGCGCTCGATAAAATAAGTCCAGTGCGCCACGAGTTGCTCGGGGTCACCCTGCTTAAGATCATCCCAAATCGAGCGGTAAACATCCTGCGCGGTATGCCGAAAGACATCATCAAGGAATTCCGCCCCATGCTTCTGCCGCAAATAGGCAATCGTGCCGTTGGTAGTGCGGTGAAAATCCAGATGGACCTCGCCGGTATCTTGGTAACGTAAGGGAGTAGACATGCAGGTAAAAGAATAGCGGTAAACCGCCCTCTGGCAGTTAGTCGTGAAACTGCGCTAAATTATTTTTTCTGTCTATCTCCATTGGTCGTTCAAACACTGGTCATTTTTTGTGACCGGCCACTCGAGTCCCAAATAGCGGCGCGCAGCGCCGCTTAAATTGAGTAATCATTGCATTAACTGGACCGCAAAAAAACTGCGGCGGCCAAGTTACCAATGATGGCCGACCCAACAGTCCGCCAAAGAAGTAGCCCACGGTCCACTGCGCGCGGGCGACTTAAGTGGTTATCTAAAGATTAACTTTGGCGCGCAAGCACCTCAGCGGCGACTTTTCACCAAGCCAAGCGCTTTTTTAATATTCTGTACGCTCGGTAATGATATCTTCAGGGCCTTAGAAATTTCTTGGCCGGTTTTCTTTGCCGCCACGAGCTGCTTAACTTTTGATTTCGTATCCGCGGTGATCACGGCCCGTTTCCGGCGTTTGGTCGCTTTTGGCGCCAACACCTTTGCGCCGGAGGCGGCGGCCACCTGACGCAGTGCTGCGATAAAGCCGGCCATTGATTTGAAGCCAAATTTAGCCGGCAACTTGGCGAGCTGCTGGTTAAACTTAACCAGGCCACGCTCGAGTTGAGCTGTTTTCTTTTGATACTGGGCGAGTAATTTTAGCGCATTTGGATTCATATAGTATGTAATTAGCATTCTACATACGCTATAGTCAAAACTTTAATAGCATTTACCTATTTCATCCACGGCCCGCGCCTGCCTATCTTCTTGGCTGGAGAACTACCGATCATTTCAAATGACCGGCTGGTCCGTAAGCCGCCCTGACAAGTAAGCGGCGAAGGTGGCTTCGCTGATTTTGATGGATAGATTAAGCCGGATGGCGCTATGTCAAGGCCCCCTACCCGCGCGGTCGGGAACGACAAATGCGGGTACGAAAAAAGCCAAATAAAGCCCGTTGACCGTCGGCCCACGCCCCCACTTTGTCCTTTTCTGCCACGTCAGTTTCCTCCGCTTTATAAACCTCTCCCGATCGTCGTCATGCATTATCCCACCCGTATTCTGATTGTCTTTCTAGCGCTGGCCACTGCGCTGAGCAGTTTTGCGGCTGAGGTTCAGCTCAAGCCCCTCTTCAATGGGCGAGATCTCACGCACTTTAAGGCGGCGAACTCCGCCGCATTCCGGCGCGCCGAAAACGGCGTGCTGATCGGCGAGAATAATGCGGCCCTGACGGGCAACTACCTTTGGACGGAAAAATCTTACGGTGACTTTGTGATCGAATTTGAGGTGCGCTGGATCGCCACCACCGCTCGCGGTGTTGATACGGGACTCGAAATGCGCAGCCCGAAAATTCAACTCCAGCTCGGCATCTCCGGCAGCCTGCGCGTGGATATGTCTGGCTCCTTTTACACCGGCGGCAAACCCGCCTACCCAGCAGCCGGGCAGGCTAAAGAGGCCAAAAAAATTATGCAGCCTGAGGGGGCATGGAATACCTTTCGCATCCAAGCCAAGGGCCCCACGTTCACTTGCTGGATCAACGGCTTAAAAGCCTTAGAATACACTGACGCCAAATTTTCTGGGCGCGCGCCCCTCGGTTTCCAAATTCATCCCGGCGTCGTGATGAAATGTGAATACCGCAACATCCGCCTCGCTGAACTGTGAGCGAGGAGCGGCGTAAGCGCGCAAACCAAATGCGCGGGTTGGTGGCGTTAGCTGATCTCTCGATGCCGGGCGATCAAAAGCCAACCCTGCCTACGGCTTTTTCTTAAAGCCCCAGATCAACCAACCGGCCAAGATCACCAGTAAAATCAGCCACCAAAAATAACGCAGCTCCCGCGCGCCCATTTCCGCGAAGGCCAGCGCCCGCGGGAAAAACGACAATAAGCCCGCAAACACCGCGATCAAGACGCCCGCCTGAAGGGCTGCGCGCAATCGGGGGTTCATGGTCTGGCCGGCTGCTCGATCCCGCCCAAAGGCAATAATAGGCCCGGACCAGAGCTGTTTGGATCAGCCGGCACGACGAGCGGAGACTTGCCATTCCATTTCTCGACAATTTGCAGGCGAAGGTAAGCCGGATTAAGCTTCAAGGCTTCGCCGCGCACACGGATGGCCTTAGCTTCGCCCTCCGCCCGAATCACGGCGGTGTTGGCCTCCACTTGCGTTTGCAACTGCGTGAAGCGCGCCCGCGCGGCTTCTTGTTCGGCCACCATCTTGGCCTCAATGGCGGTCTCGAGCTCCTTGGAC
>SXZN01000168.1 GCA_005787865.1 Opitutaceae bacterium
ACGAAAAGTATTCCGAAATAGCCGATAGGCTTCACCGACATTTTTCAGAATTTCGTCATCAACCGGAATGTCATCACGGAAATCCTGCGAGGCAATCCAGAGCCGAATGACATCGGCGCCATGCTGCGCGATATAAGCATCCGCAGTCTGCGGTTTTTGGTAGGTGCTGCTCTTCGAAATTTTTTGCCGATCTTTGTCGACGATAAAGCCGTGGGTGAGCACTGCCTTGTAGGGTGCGCCGCCCCAAGCAATCACGCTGCACCAGAGTGATGATTGAAACCAACCACGGTGTTGGTCGCTGCCTTCGAGGTAAAGATCGGCCGGCCACTGGGTGCCGCCTTGGCCCCGTTTAAGCACCGCGGATTGCGTTGAACCAGAGTCAATCCAGACATCTAAGGTATCGCGCCCGCAGCTCAGTTCGCTGGGTGCCGGCCACGTGGCGGGGAGCGTTACCCCTTCAAAAATCTGCGCGGGGGTGGCATCGTACCAAAAATTGGTTCCCCGTTGGGCGACTTTGTCGGCGACGGCTCGCGCGACGCCGGCATCGAGAAAAGCTTTTTTGTGGGTATCGTAAAACGCGGGAATCGGCACGCCCCACGAGCGTTGTCGGCTGATGCACCAGTCGGGTCGTGACTCGACGGCGCCGCGAATGCGGGCTTCACCCCAGGCGGGAATCCAGCCTTGGACGGCAGCAATCTTGGTGATTTCGGCCAGCGCAGTTTGCCGCATATTGTTCTTATCGAGTGAAACAAACCATTGATCGACGGCGCGGAAGATAATGGGCGTTTTGGAGCGCCAGCAATGTGGGTAACTGTGAGGGTATTTTACTTTAGCTAAGAGCGCGCCGGCGGCCGCGAGTTTTTTAAGTACGCCAAGATTAGCGGGGGCCGGACGTTTCGCGGCGAGATCCTCGACCGTCTCAAGGGTGGTCAGGCCCACTAAATCAGCGGGAACCTTGCCGTCGTCGAGGTATTTGCCGTCATCACCAACGGGGCAGTAAATTTCTAATTTGTATTTCAGTCCCGTCAGATAGTCATCCGCGCCATGGCCGGGGGCAGTGTGTACCGCGCCCGTGCCACTTTCGGTGGTGACGTAGTCGGCGAGGACGACGGGTGAGGCGCGATCGATGAAGGGATGACGCGGTTGCAGGTGCTCAAGTTTGGCCCCAGGTATGGTCTGCACGACCGTGGGCGTGGGCTCAATTTTAGCGGCGGCCGCGACCGCGCCGAGGAGCGCGGCGGCGACGATCAGGCGTTCTGTCCCCGTATCTGCCACGACGTAGTCAACGTCCGGATGTAGGGCGATCGCCATATTTGCGGGGATCGTCCACGGGGTGGTCGTCCAAATAACGACGAAGAGTGGTTTGTCGGTCGGCAGGCCGAATTTTGCCGCTTCGTCGGGCGGGACAGAAAATTTCACCCAAATGGCAATCGAGGTGTGATCTTTATATTCGATCTCAGCTTCCGCTAACGCTGTTTCAAAGGGAATAGACCAATAGACGGGTTTTTTGCTGCGGTAGACGAGCCCTTGTTCAATGAACGCCGCAAACGTACGCATGATGTCCGCTTCAAAAGCGGGGGCCTTAGTCTTGTATTCGTTTTGCCAATCAGCGAGTACGCCCATGCGTTTGAACTGCGCGGTCTGTTTAGCGATCCAGCTTTCCGAAAATGCATCGCACTGCGCGCGCAACTCAGCCGTCGTGACGGTCTGTTTTTTTTCCTGTAATTCGCGGGCAACTTTTTGCTCAATCGGGAGGCCATGACAATCCCAGCCCGGCACGTACGGCGTGCGAAAGCCGCGCATGGATTTATAGCGATTAACGATATCCTTGAGAGTTTTATTCAGGGCGGTGCCAATGTGGACGTCCCCGTTGGTAAAAGGCGGGCCGTCGTGGAGAATAAAAGCAGGGGCCGCGGCGCGCTTGGCCTGGATCGCTTGGTAAAGGCCATTTTTTTCCCAGTAGGCCACCCGCGCTGGTTCACGCTGCACCAGATTTGCCCGCATGGGGAAATCAGTTTTGGGTAGCAGGAGAGTGTCTTTGAGATCTTGCGCCATAGGAATAAAGGCGCGGGAGGCTACCCAACCAAGGGGGGTAGTCAAGTGGCTAGACGGGGTACGCTAGAGGCGCTTATTTTGCCAGAAAATCGGTGGCTTTTTTCGCCATTTTCTCGCCGGATTTAAGGCAATCTTGAAGGGAAATTCCGTCGCGAACGTTGCCGCCAATGAAAAGACCGGCATGGGCCGCTTCGATTTGGTCGAGGGCGGTCAGATAGCGTTCATAACCGAGGCTATATTGGGGGATAGCTCGAGGCCAGTAGGTATGTTTTACGAATTGGGGCGGAGTGGTAATCCCCATGAGCTCTCGTAAATCTAGGCCGATGCGAGCGAGGAGTTCGTCGGTGGTGAGTTGCGCGATGTCTGGTTGACGTAAGCCTCCGGCAAAGACGGTTAGCCCAATGTGGCCAGCGGGGGCACGGTCTGGGAAGAGGGTCGAAGAAAATAAAATGCCGAGCATGGAGCGATGTTCGACGGCCGGCACGAGTCCGCCGAAGCCGTCCAACGCATGGCCCACTTGTTCGCGTCGGTAGCCGAGAAAGAGCGATGAAACTGGGGGTTGCGTAATCTCGCTGAGGAGGGCGAGGGGGCGTGCTGCCGCCGGTCCAAAGGAGAGTTGCGCCAAGCTGGTGGCGGGCAGGGCGAGGAGCACGAGATCAAATTCCGCCGTGTGGGCTGCGCCCAATTGTTGCCAATTGAGCCGGTGGGGCCGACCGGGTTGGATGGACTCGAGGCTTGCGTTAAGGTGGATTGCGCCCGCCGGTAACTTTGCCGCGAGGGTGTTGGTGAGGGTTTGTAATCCCCCTGTGAAAGAAACGATGGGCGCCGCCCCTGATTCACCGCGGGCCTTTTTGGCCTTAGCGTTGGCCAGCATGCCGCGGAGCAGGGAACCGTGGGAGCGTTCGGCCTCCCACAAAGCGGGAAAGGCGTGGCGAGCGGAGAGCTTTTCCGGATCCCCCGC
>SXZN01000169.1 GCA_005787865.1 Opitutaceae bacterium
CGACTCGGAGTTTGATTAATTAAATTAAGCGCGGAGGGCTTTGAAATCTTCTTCTAGCCGGAGTTGGCGCAGTCCGTTCAAAGTGGCATGCACAACGGCAATATGGTTTTTGGAGCCCATCGATTTTGTAAGCACATTATGAACGCCAGCTGCCTCTAGAACCGCCCGCACCCCGCCGCCAGCAATCAAGCCAGTGCCAGTGGAAGCAGGGCGAAGAAATACTTTACCCCCATCGTATTCGCCGAGGACCTCGTGCGGAATTGTGCTGCCCTTAAGTTTTACCGACACCATTCGCTTTTTTGCTGACTCGGTAGATTTTTTAATCGCATCAGGCACTTCGTTAGCCTTGCCGTAGCCGATGCCGACATTGCCCTTGCCGTCGCCCACGACAGATAAAGCCGAGAAGCTAAAGCGGCGACCGCCTTTGACTACTTTGGCGCAGCGATTGATAAATACGACTTTCTCGTACATGCCGGGCTCAGCCGATTCTTTATTGGAGCGCGGGCCGGAAGACGATCTGGTTGAATTGTAATTCATGAGAAGAGATTAAAATTGTAAACCACCCTCACGGGCAGCATCAGCAAAAATTTTGACGCGACCGTGGAAGAGACGACCGTTGCGATCGAAAACCACCCCAGTGATACCAGCGGCTTTGGCTTTAGCCGCAAAAGCAGCGCCGAGCGATTTGGCACCGGCGACATTGCCCTTTACTTGCGATTTCCGAGTCTCGGGATCGAGCGTAGAAAGAAATACGAGGGTCGTGCCCGCATCGTCGTTTACCGCCTGCGCGTAAATATGCTTGCCGGAGAATTTGACACTCAGGCGAGGGCGCACGGCAGTCCCGGTCACTTTCTTGCGAATGCGCCATTTGCGCTTCTGGAGGAGCTGAGCTTTGTAAACTGTTTTCATGGGTGGTGGTTCGTTTAAGCGACGGTCTTACCTTCCTTACGACGGACACGTTCAGCGTACTCGCCGACAATACGCACGCCCTTGCCCTTATAAGGCTCTGGCGGATAGTAAGCGCGAATTTCAGCGGTGACCTGACCAACGAGTTGCTTATCAGCACCCTCAATTTTTAATTTGGTCTGATCGGTAACAGTAACTTTGATGCCTTCAGGAATATCGTGAAGAATTGGATGCGAATAGCCCAAGGCGAGATCAAGCTGCTTGCCCTTGAGGATGGCTTTGAAACCAACCCCTTGAATCTCAAGCTCTTTAAGATAACCGACACTAACGCCTTTAACCATGCCGGCTATAACGGAACGAGCGGTGCCATACATCGCGCGCGAAAACCGCGTCTCATCGAGCGGTGATACACAAATGGTGTTATCTTTCTTTTCAATTTTAACGACTGAAGCAAAAGTCTTGGAGACTTTGCCCTTAGGTCCCTCGACAGACACGGTGGTGTCTTTAATGTCGATTTTGACCTTGTCAGGAATTTGGACGGGTTGTTTGCCGATTCTGCTCATGGTGGTTATTCTCCTTACCAGACGGTGCAGACGAGTTCGCCGCCGAGTTTATGGCGCCGAGCGTCCTGGTCCTTCATGAGACCCTTGGAAGTGGAAATGATGGAAAGACCGAGGCCATTCAAGACACGCGGGATTTCGGTGTAGCCGGTGTAAATTCGACGGCCAGGGGTTGATGTGCGTTTCAGCCCAGTAATAACCGGAGCGCTATCAACATACTTCATCGTTACGATGAGAGTTTTATGCCCGCGCTCTTCAGTCCCAGTGGCGACTGCACGTACAAAGCCTTCGGCTTTAAGAATGCCGGCGAGACTTTCCTTAAGTTTAGAGTGCGGCATTACACACTCGGCGAGACCGGCCTTCGACGCATTGCGTAGGCGGGTCAAAAAATCACTAATCGGATCGGTCATGGATGGATGGAGGTTAGATTGCCCGTCGGATCATATCCGACTTCCGGCGGGAAAGTTTTTTACCAAGAGGATTTAGTGACTCCAGGAATCTTGCCGGCAAGCGCGAGCTCACGGAGCGTGATACGGGAGACACCGAAACGGCGGTGAAAGCCGCGCGGTCGACCGCTGAGCGAGCAACGGTTACGGATGCGGACCTTTGAAGAATTACGCGGCAATTTAGCCAGCTTCTTTTGCGCGGCGAAAAATTCTTCGTCGGTAGTAGCGGGATTGGCGAGAATCGCCTTTAGCTCCGCACGCTTGACAGCATGCTTAGCGGTAAGGCGGATACGCTTTTTGTTGCGTTCGATAGCAGAGGTTTTCGGCATGGCGCGATAAGGTTAAGCAGCGGTGGATTTGGCAGGCACTGGATCGATCCGGCGGAACGGCATGCCCATGAGTTTTAAAAATTCGCGAGCTTCATCATCCGACTCGGCTGAAGTCACAAAAGTAATATCAAGGCCCATCTGGCGCTTGTTATTTTCGACAACGATTTCTGGGAAAATAGTAAAATCAGTGATGCCGATGGTATAATTCCCCTGCCCATCCAATTTATTCGGCACCCCGCGAAAATCGCGAATAGAAGGTAGGGCCACAGCAAGGAGGCGCATAAAGAAATGCCACATACTTTCGCCGCGCAGCGTTACGTGGCACCCCGTAATTTGATTGGGCTTAAGCTTGAAATTGGCGATAGCTTTTTTCGAACGATTAAGCACAGGCTTCTGGCCAGCTATCAGACCGATATCACGAGCAGTCTCCGCGATCATATTTTTGTCGGCCTCGGAGCTAATGCCGGTATTGATAACAATCTTATCAAGCTTAGGCACCTGATGCTTATTGGTATAACCGCGAGCGGCAGTCAAAGCGGGAATAACCGTTTCGACGTAGTGTTTTTGTAAAGGAGTGAGTGGTTTGCTCATGGGTGCGACCGGGTTTCCGAGCCGGATGCTTAATGGTTAATATAAATAATCGAGATCCCTGCAGGCTCAGGCCTTGGCTACGGTTGTGGCTGGCAGTTTAGTGCGCTTCGACTGCTCATAGCGCGAGAGCCGCATAAGATTTGAAACGTGAATTGTACCCTCACGTTCAGCAATTTTCCCCTGTGGGTTCTCTTGGGATTTCTTAAGGTGTTTTTTGATCATCGCTACGCCCTCAACGACGGCACGATTTTTAGCCGCACGAAGCTCGAGAACTTTGCCCTGCTTCCCTTTATGGGAACCAGCGATGACGATTACCGCATCGTTACGTTTGATATGGAATTTCTGCATGTTAGAGGACCTCCGGAGCGAGCGAGATGATCTTCATGTAATTCTTGGCGCGGAGCTCGCGGGCAACCGGGCCGAAAATGCGGGTCCCCTTAGGATTGCCATCTTCCCCGATAATAACCACCGCGTTACTGTCAAAACGGAGATAGCTGCCATCGGCGCGACGCAGCGGGGCCCGCGTCCGTACGATGACGGCCTTGACGACCTCCCCTTTTTTTACCGTAGCATCGGTGCTGCTCTCTTTGATATTGATTGTAATAATATCACCGACGTGAGCGTAGCGGGAAGGATGCCCGATCTTGCCGATCATGGACGCGCGCCGCGCGCCAGTATTATCGGCAATATCAAGAATAGAACGCATCTGAATCATGGTAGTGTCTCCTGGAAATAAATTAGGCCTTCGCAGCCTGATTCAATTTAGTGGTCTTAGTGGGCACGGCAGCGGCAACGTCATGTTCAGAGACGGCGAGGAGATTAAGGCCAACCGAGGCCTCAACGATCCGGATAACGCGCCAACGCTTCAATCGACTAATAGGACGGGTCTCCATAACCTCGATTTTATCCCCAATTTTGGTTTCATTTTTCTCGTCGTGCACATGCAAGACGGTTTTACGATTGATCACCTTGTGATAAAGCGGATGCGGCGTCTTGTAGGGAACGGTAACCTTGACTGATTTGTCGCCCATCTTGGAGCTGACGAAACCAATCACTGTTTTGCGGCGATTTTGGCGGGCGTGAGTGGACATGATAATAAGCGGTTAGCGCTGGGCTTTAGACAACCTGCGGGGTTTGCTTCTGCTTCAAGATGGTCTCAAGGCGGGCGATATCTTTACGATATTCGCGCAGCAAATGAGGCTTTTCAATTTGGCCGGTGTGCTTGCGCAAGCGCAGTTGGAGCAATTTTTCGCGCGACTCGCGAATTTTAGTAATAATCTCAGCTGGGGCGAGATCGCGGATTTCTTTGGAATTCATGACAATCGTTCTCCTGTAAAATTAAGCGGCGAAGCCTTCGCGGACGATAAAGCGGCAGCGGAAAGGTAATTTAGCATCGGCTAGGCGAAAAGCCTCCCGAGCAATGGTGAGGGATACGCCGGCCAATTCGAACAGCACCGCCCCTGGTTTAATCACGGCGACGTAATATTCGACCGGACCTTTACCTTGACCCATACGTACTTCGGCCGGCTTCTTAGTCACTGGCTTATGGGGGAAAATCCGAATCCAGAGTTTGCCCTTGCGCTTAAGATGGCGGGCAATGGTAACACGAGCAGCTTCAATCTGTTGACCGGTCATGGGACCGCGCGAGAGAGATTGCAGGCCGAATTCACCGAAGGCGAGAGTGTTGCCGCGCTTGGCATTGCCAGCGCGGGAGCCTTTCATCGACTTGCGGTATTTAGTGCGGGCGGGTGAGAGAGCAGGCATGGGAACAGTGGGCGTTGAGCGATAAGCTTAGGGCCAGGTGAACAGTTTAGTTGGCTTCGTCTTTTTTACAGATCCAGCATTTAACGCCGATTTTGCCCCAGACGGTCTGGGCCTCAGCGAATCCGTAATCAATATTCTCACGCAAAGTCTGCAGCGGGATGCGTCCTTGACGCTGCCACTCACGGCGCGCGATATCTGCACCACCAAGGCGGCCAGAACACTGAATTTTAATCCCGTCAATACCGAGGGACATTGCAATTTGAATAGATTTTTTAATAGCGCGCCGGAAGGCAATGCGGCGCTCGAGTTGGAGGGCCACGTTCTCGGCAACTAATTGGGCCTCTACTTCAGGCTTCTTGACTTCCTGAATATCGAGCAAGACTTCCTTGCCTGTGAGTTTAGCCAGTTGCAGCTTCATCGTTTCGACCTCTTGGCCTTTCTTGCCGATGACAATACCAGGGCGCGCGGTAAAAATCTTTACGCGCACACGATTACCCGCGCGCTCAATGAAGATGCGTGGCACGGAAGCTTGCTTCAGCTTTTCCATCAGCGTGGTGCGGATAACTTGATCCTCGTGGAGGAGCTTAGCAAAATCCTTCTTGCGCGCAAACCAGCGTGACTGCCAGTTGCGACGGACGGCGAGGCGAAAGCCTGTAGGGTTAGTTTTTTGTCCCATGGTAAAAAATTAGTTGGTTTTGCCGTCGGATAGAATGATGCGCAGATGCGACATGCGCTTGACGCGAGGCTTAGCTGAGCCGCGAGCGCCGGCCTTAAATCGCTTTAAGACTGGACCGTTCTCAACTAAGGCGCGATGGACCACAAGTTGGTCAGCCGAGATGCTATTATTATTCTCCGCGTTAGCCACGGCACTCTTGAGCGTCTTGACGAGCAAGCGGGAAGATTTGCGCGGGATGAGCGTGAGAAAGTCGATCGCTTCGTTGACGGCACGACCTTGAATAAGGCGCGCGACTTCGCGAACCTTCTTAGGCGACATATGCGCGTTGCGAGTGAGAGCTTGAATTTCCATGATGGTGTTCCAGTTAGGCCGAGGCCTCAAATTTCCTTACGGGTCATGCCACCATGCGACTTAAAGATACGCGTGGGAGCGAACTCGCCGAGCTTATGGCCGACCATGTTTTCCGTGACATACACGGCGACATGGTTCTTGCCGTTGTGTACGCTGATAGTGTGACCGACGAATTCAGGCGTAATCGTCGAACGACGACTCCAAGTCTGAATCGGCTTACGGGTGCCGGCGATCTTAGCCGCCTTCTGGATTTTCTCCAGAAGGTGGTAATCGACAAAGAAACCTTTTTTGATGGAACGGGCCATGGTACGAAGTCGTTAGGATTATTTCTTGCCGCGCGGCGGACGACCGTTGGCGCGAATGAGAATGAAGGAACTGGAGAGCTTAGTCCGGCGACGGGTAGGGAAACCTTTGGCAAGTTGACCCCACGGAGAAACCAAGTGTTGACGACCACCACCACCCTTGGACTTACCTTGACCACCACCATTGGGGTGATCAACCGGGTTCATGGCGACACCGCGCACGCGAGGCCGACGACCGAGCCAGCGATTACGACCAGCTTTGCCGAGCTTTCGCTTGCTGTGATCAGCGTTAGAAACCTCGCCAATACTAGCCCGGCACTGGGCGTTAACGAGACGAGTCTCACCCGAGGCCATCTTGATTTGAGCGTAACCGTCCTCGATTGTAATCAGCTCGACCGAAGTGCCGGCAGAACGTGCGATTTGAGCACCGCGCCCAGGCATGAGCTCAACAGCATGAAGCTTGGTGGCGGGAGGAATCGCTGATAACAGGAACGAATTACCTGGGCGAAAATCATTAGTGTCAGTTTTTAGCGCATTATAAATAGTATCGCCGACACTTAAGCCCTGAGGAGCTAACACGTAGCTTTTCGTGCCATCAGCATAAGCCAGAAGCGCAAGCAATGCACTGCGGTTAGGATCATACTCGATCGCTTGAACCTTAGCCGGCATGTCGAGCTTGGTGCGCTTGAAGTCGATAATGCGGTAAAGCTTTTTATGACCACCGCCACGGCGGCGTGACGTGATGCGACCATACGCATTGCGACCGCCAGTCTTATTCTTCGACTCGACGAGGGAACGCTCGGGGCGCTTAGTAGAAATGTCATCCGGACGATTCAGGGTAGTGAACCGGAGGGATGCGGTGAGAGGACGAAAAGATTTTAGGGCCATGGTAGATTAATTTCCTGGGCTCAGCTAAGTTCGATCTTATCACCCTGTTTTAGAGTGACGATGGCGCGCTTGCTATCGGAAGTAGTGATAGGTTGGCCGCGACGTGATTTTTTCGGCTTACCCTTGCGGTTAATGATATTAACGCGAGTAACGGAGACCTTAAAGGTCTGCTCGATGGCCTCTCGCACCGTATACTTGGTGGCAGACGAGAACACGTCGAAGGTGTACTGCCCGTAATTGGAAGAGAGCTTATTAGACTTCTCCGTGAGACGGAGATGTTTGAGGACTGTGTCGGCGTTAATCATGACTGGGCTCCGTTGGCGCGGGTGATGATTTTTTCAAGGGCCTTGGTCGACACAATGATCTTAGCGTAAGTGCAAAGATCGAGCGTGTTGAGTTTAGCAGCCGCTTGAAGTGTGACCCGAGCAAGATTGCTCGCGGCGCGAGTGGTCTCGCTCGTAAAGGGATCGTCAACGATGAGAACCTTGCCCTTAGGGGCAATGCGCGCGATAACCGCATTCATTACCTTGGTCTTCATCTCTTTTGAAACAAAAGCCTCGATGACGCTGATGTCACCAGCGAGCGCGCGATCAAACAAAGCGCGGTTGAAAGCGAGATGCTTAACTTTACCATTAATTTTCTTGGAATAATCCCGCGGCTTAGGACCGAAGACAACGCCACCGCCGCCCCATAAGGGAGAACGAATAGAACCCGCGCGAGCGCGACCAGTCCCCTTCTGTGCCCAAGGTTTCTTGCCGCCACCGCGGACTTCCCCGCGCGTCTTGGTTGAGTGCGTGCCGAGACGCGCATTGGCTTTATGGGCAACGACGACCTCTTTGACCGCTTGCAGACCTTTGCTGCCTTCAAACGTCGGAAGGTTAAAATCAGCCTCGCGGCTTTGCGTAGCGTCAGGTGTAAAAATAGTGAGCTTCATGTGATGACGTTCTCCGGTGATCAAGCTTGCTTGGCTTTTTTGCCGGCTCGGATAATTACATCGTCGCCGTTAGCTCCTGGAATGCAGCCATTGACGAGGATTAGATTCTTGTCAGCGATGATCTGCACCACGCGCAAATTTTGCACGGTGCGAAATTGGCTACCCATATGACCTGGCATGCGCTGATTTTTCCATACACGACCAGGAGTTTGGCGCATACCCACCGAGCCGATGCGGCGATGAAACATGGAACCGTGTGCGGCTGGACCGCCGCCAACACGAAAGCGCTTCACCACACCTTGAAAACCTTTACCCTTGGACACGCCGATCACATCGACGATCTGGCCTTCAGCAAAAATCGCTACGGTGATTACATCGCCGAGCTTTACCGCAGGAACCTCAGTTAGACGGACCTCATTCAGAACGCGTGGCGTGGCGTTTAACCCCGCCTTTTTCGCGTGATTGCTTTCCGCCTTAGACGCATTTTTTGTCTTCTGGGCGCCAAAGCCAAGTTGAACAGCGTTATAGCCGTCAGACGAAAGCGTCTTGATTTGAACAACCGGACATGGGCCGGCTTCCACGACGGTAACCGGGATCAAGACGTTTTGAGCGTCATAGACCTGAGTCATTCCGATTTTTTTTCCTAATAGTGTAGCGATCATGGGCTAAGTGGTAGGTGGCAGTTTATTACCGTTTATTTAGACCTACTTTAACAAGGGCCGGGATTAGCCGGCTGGCTGCTAAGATGGTGAGAGGTGAAGTTTAGACGTTGATGGTGATATCGACGCCAGAAGGTAAATTAAGTTTTTTGAGTTCATCGACGGTTTGAGCGGTGGGCTCAAGAATATCAATGAGGCGCTTGTGAGTGCGTGATTCGAATTGCTCCATCGATTTTTTATCGACGTGCGGAGAGCGATTGACCGAAAGCTTTACGATATGAGTGGGAAGCGGGATAGGCCCCGATACACGAGCACCGGAGCGCTTGGCGGTTTCCACGATTTCCACGGCGGATTGATCGATTACTCGATAATCGTAGCCTTGAAGTTTGATGCGAATGCGTTGGCCTTTCATGGCGATATAAAGAACGAGGGTTAAGAATTAAGTACGAGCCGGGCCCTTCGCATTGGTCTCGACGATCTTGGCGAGTTGCGAGTTCGGAACCTGGGCAAAGTGAGAAGGCGTGATGGATGCGCTCGCTCTACCCTTCGATAATGAGCGAATGTCGGTGACATAACCGAAGAGTAACTCAAGAGGAACGTGCGCTGCAATGATGCACGCTCCCGATTTATTTTCCATGCTCTGAATCTGACCACGACGACGATTGATGTCCCCCAACAGATCGCCTTGATACTCTTCTGGGGTTGTCACCTCGACGCCCATGATGGGCTCGAGCAAAATCGGCCCAGCCTGCTTCATCGCATCCTTAAAAGCGAAAATACCTGCCATTTTAAATGCGAGCTCGGAGGAATCGACTTCGTGAAAGGAACCATCGGTGATACGAATGATCACGTCCACAACCGGAAACCCAGCAACAACTCCATTATTTGAGCCTTCCAAAATACCTTCGGTTGCCGGCTTGATAAATTCCTTAGGAATAGAACCACCGACCGTCTCATTGATAACTTCGACGCCCTTACCTTTTACGTTAGGCTCGAGCTTAATAACAACGTGGCCATATTGGCCCTTACCGCCAGACTGACGGATAAATTTACCTTCGCCATCAGCGGCCTTGGCAATTGTTTCGCGATAGGCGATCTGCGGCTTACCCGAGGTAGCCTCGACCTTAAATTCACGCTTCATGCGATCGCGAATAATATCAAGATGCAGCTCGCCCATGCCGGCGATAATGATCTGGCCCGTATCTTGATCTGTTTTAACGCGAAGGGTAGGATCTTCTGCTACTAAGCGCTGCAAAGCCATGCCCATTTTCTCTTGGTCAGCCTTTGAATTAGGCTCGATCGACATCGCGATGACCGGCTCGGGAAAAGAAGGTGGCTCCAGACGAATATCAAAATCTTCGTCGCAGAGCGTATCGCCTGTAATAACATCTTTCACGCCAACGACGGCACAAATATCGCCAGAGTAAGCCATATCAATATCTTCGCGCTCGATAGCGCGCATTAATACCAGCCGAGAAACGCGTTCGCTGCGGCGAGTCCGCGGATTATAAACGGCCATACCGCGAGGCAATGTGCCGGTGTACACACGGAAAAACACCAGCTTACCAACAAAGGGGTCCGTCCAAAGTTTGAAGGCTAGACCAGCGAGCTTGCTCTTATCGTTAACGACGGCTTGCACAGGCTGTCCGTCACTATCTTGACCCTGCATCGGAGGAACATCGATGGGGCTTGGAAGGTAATTAACCACGCAATCAAGGAGACGCTGCACCCCTTTTTTCTTAAACGCGGAGCCAGGAATAACCCCAGTAAACTGAAGGGAAATCGTAGCCTTACGCACTCCAAGCAAAAGCTCAGGTACAGAAATTTCTTGGCCGTTGAGGTATTTTTCCGCAATGACATCATCAAAATCACAAACAGCCTCGATGAGTTTATCTCGGTACTCTTTGACCTGCGCCTTCATATTGGCAGGAACTTCGCTAGTAATCGGATTCATCCCGAGCGGGTCTGTTGTATCGTCAAAAATATAGGCAATCTGCTGCACTAAATCGATAAGGCCGGTAAAATTCTCCTCAGCGCCAATCGGCAGGAAGAGAGGATGAGCGTTAGCTTTGAGCTTCTCGCGCATTTCCTCGACTGCTCGGAAGAAATTAGCCCCAGTGCGGTCCATTTTATTAATGAAGGCGACGCGAGGAACTTTGTATTTGTTGGCTTGGCGCCAAACAGTCTCAGACTGAGGCTGCACTCCAGCTACTGCGCAAAATACGGCTACCGCCCCATCAAGAACGCGTAAGGAACGCTCGACCTCAGCGGTAAAATCCACGTGGCCTGGTGTATCGATAATATTGATGCGCTGCTTGATCCCTTTCCAAGGGCCCCAAGAGGCATTCCAAGCACAAGAAATGGCCGCGGCCGTGATTGTGATACCGCGCTCGCGCTCTTGCTCCATCCAGTCGGTTACGGTGGTACCCTCGTGGACTTCGCCCATCTTATGGACGGCACCAGAATAAAATAAAATACGCTCGGTCGTAGTCGTCTTGCCCGCATCAATGTGCGCCGCAATGCCAATATTACGGGTCCACTCGAGAGGGAAAGGACGATCCTTGGAGTTAACCGGCGAGATATTCGCTTTATCGGTAACGACAACAATACTAGGTGAGGCAGAGACAGACATGCTTATAATTCCTTACCAGCGGAGATGAGCAAAGGCGCGATTCGCCTGGGCCATCTTATGCATCTCTTCCTTCTTCTTAACCACCGAACCCGTATTGTTGTACGCGTCGATAATTTCTGCGGCGATAGCATCGCGCATTGGCGTTCCCTTGCGGCCAGTTGCTGCATTAACCATCCAACGAAGAGCCAATGATTCTTGGCGCTCAAAAGATATCTCTACCGGCACCTGATAAGTAGCCCCGCCGACACGACGGCTCTTAACTTCCAGCTTGGGACGCGCATTTTCCATCGCCCCCATCAATAAATCAACCGGGTCGCCCTTTTGCAGCTTTTCGCTTACGCGCTCAAAAGCACCGTAAACAATACGCTCAGCAAGCGTACGCTTACCGCTTTTCATAATTACATTAATAAGATGAGTCACCAGAGCGCTGTTATAGCGAACATCTGAGACGGGCGGACGATGAGTAGCTCTACGGCGACGTGACATGGCGGCTTAAAAAAGAACGAGGGTTAGGAGGCCTTAACGGCTTTCGGGCGCTTAACGCCGTACTTGGAGCGGGACCGACGGCGCTTCTCAACACCAGTGGCGTCGAGAGTTCCGCGTACGATATGATAGCGAACGCCGGGAAGATCCTTCACGCGGCCGCCGCGGACGAGCACAATAGAATGCTCCTGCAAATTATGCCCTTCATCGGGGATATAGGAAATGACCTCAACGCCGTTAGTTAGGCGAACTTTGGCAACCTTACGGATAGCCGAATTAGGTTTCTTGGGCGTGCGGGTCATAACCTGCACGCAAACGCCGCGCCGGAAGGGATTACCCTGCAACGCCGGAGCCTTGGACTTCGCGACAATCCGGCGACGTCCTTTTCTCACGAGTTGGTTGATGGTTGGCATGTGGGATGATGGAAGGTTTGAAAAACGGGAAAGGGGCGCGGAACCTACCGGAGGCGAAGCCCCCCGCAAGCACTATTTCGCGCTTTATATATAAAAACAAATTCAGGGAGAAATTACCCAGAATTTATCTTACAGAGACCTACGCAGTTTAGCTGCTGAGGCCGCAATTAACGAACCGAACGTTAAGAAAAGCATGTCACTTACTTGCACTTCAAGTGCTAAATTATGAAAAATGAAGAAAAGTTGCTCACAATCGACTGCAACCCAGCCCAAACCATCGTGATGGCTCCCTTCCCTGCCTATCGATCGGAATCAAATAAGGCAAAATATCACCCCCCCCTTTTTTTATCCCGCTACTAAATTCCATGATTAGATCAGGTGTCCTCCGACAAAAATCATCCAATCGCTACGGCTACGATGAAGCGAACGAGCCAAACAAGAAACTGAACCATTTAGTACTCAGAGCCCTCCGCGCGATGCCTAAATAGCGGTAGAACGCGCTGATTAGCTGCCGGCATTTTTTAAATACCCTAGCGTTCGCTTTGCTTGAAATGCTAAATTTTTAGCAAAAAAAAGCCGCGAATTTTCGTTCGCAGCTTAGAATTTTTTATCTGCGACCGCTCAGCTAGCAGCAGCCACAGTCTTTGGTGTTTCGTCCATCGGAATTTCACCACCGAGCGGGAGCGTTACCTTGAGCTTCTTGTAACCAGGCCAGCCCGTGCCAGCAGGAATCAAATGGCCCATGATAACATTTTCCTTGAAGCCCTTGAGGTGGTCGACCTTGCCCAGCGTCGAAGCATCAGTTAAGACACGAGTCGTCTCTTGGAAAGAAGCGGCGGAGATGAAACTCTCTGTCTCAAGCGAGGCCTTGGTGATGCCCAAGAGGATCGGCTCAGCTTCGGCGGGTTTACCACCAGCCGCGTCGATACGCTTGTTTTCGCGCAAGAATGCCACGCGATCAATTTGCTCACCCCAAAACCACTCGGTATCACCTGGATCAGAAATGCGTACCTTGCGGAGCATCTGACGGATGATGACTTCAATGTGTTTATCGTTGATTGTAACACCTTGAAGACGATATACTTCCTGAACTTGTCCGATGAGGAATTCGTACAATGCAGTTGGCCCGAGAATCTCAAGAATCTCGTGTGGATCAGCTGAGCCTTCTGTCAAATGTTGGCCCTTATGAACTACATCGCCAGCCTGCACGATGATATGCTTACCGTGCGGGATAAGATGCTCTTCCTCGGAGCCAGCCTCTTCATGGCGAACCACGAGCTTGCGCTTGCCGCGAATCGATCCTTCAAACGAAACGACACCTTCAATACGCGCCATTTCGGCGGCTTCCTTTGGACGGCGAGCTTCGAAGAGCTCAGCCACACGGGGAAGACCACCCGTAATATCCTTGGTGACAGAGGCCTGACGAGGCGTCTTAGCCAGCAAGGCACCTGGGGTGATAATGTCACTTTCTGCGACAGAGATCTGCGCCCCGGTAGGAATTGAATAAGCGGCAACCGGTTTCCCGTGGTCGTCGCGAACCTCAATCTGCGGATTAAGATCTTCTTTGTGTTCGATAACAACAGTCGCAATGCGGCCAGTGGACTCGTCGAGCTCACGCTTAACCGTTACCCCTGGGATCATATCCTTGAAGTGCAGCGTACCAGCCTTCTCAGACAGGACTGGAATGTTGTAAGGATCCCATTGGGCAATCGTATCACCCTTCGTAACTTTCGCCCCGTCGGTGACCGACAGGAAGGTGCCAACCACGATAGGGTAGGACTCTAGCTCGCGATCATTTTCATCAATAATCAGGAGTGAGCCAGTCTTGTTGAGAACAATATTGAAGCCTTCTGCGGTTTGTACGAGCCGAAGGCCGCGATATTTAACGAGACCGGAATTACGGACCTTGATCTCAGGGTTCTTAGAGCCAGCAGAGGCAACGCCACCGATGTGGAACGTGCGCATGGTGAGCTGCGTACCAGGTTCACCAATAGACTGCGCGGCGATGATACCAACGGAGTCACCAATTTTTGCCACTTTATTGGTGGCGGGGTTAATGCCGTAAGATTTGGCGTCGATGCCCTGTTCACTGGTAGAAGTGAGCGGAGAAAGCACTTTGACGCGCTCAATGCCCGAGTCTTCAATGCGCTTGGAGAATTCCTCAGTAATAAGTTCGCCGGCATCAACAATCGTTTTAGTTGGATTGAGTGGATCGAAGATATCGTCGGCGGAGAAGCGACCTACGATGCGCTCTGCCAGGGTCACCAACATGGTTTCGCCTTCGAAGATAGCTTTCTTCCAGATACCATCGCGAGTGCCGCAATCCTCTTCAGTGACGACAGCGTCCATAGCCACATCGCAAAGCTTGCGCGTCATGTAACCAGCGTCAGCCGTCTTGAGCGCCGTATCAGCGAGACCCTTACGGGCACCGTGCGTGGAGATAAAGTATTCAAGCACAGTGAGACCTTCGCGGAACGAGGACAGGATGGGGCGCTCAATGATTTCGCCCGAAGGCTTGGCCATTAACCCTCGCAGGCCGCACAATTGACGAACCTGCTGCTTGTTACCGCGGGCGCCCGAATCCATCATGATATAGACTGGATTGACCTCAGGCTTGCCGTCATTGTTTTCGAGCTTGGCAAAGACAGCTTTCGCGATGCGATCGGTCGCACCGGTCCAGATATCGATGATCTTGTTATAGCGCTCACCGGAGGTGATAATACCCTTTTTATATTGGGATTCGACCTCGTCGACCTTCTTACGGGCATCATGCACGATCTCCTTCTTATTCTCCGGGATAATCATGTCGTCGATACCGATCGAGATGCCGGCCTGCATAGCGGTCTGGAAGCCCAGTTCCTTCAATCGATCGAGCGTTTCCACCGTCACGCGATCACCAGCAACCTTATACGTATTGAGAATGAGATCGCCCAGCTTGCCCTTTGGCACTGGGAAATTAATGAAGCCCAATGCAGGTGGCCAAATTTCATTAAAGATTACTCGGCCCACGGTAGTACGAAGCACTTTACGCTCCTTGTTACCGTAAACAGTGTCTTTCTTGAAATCGGGATTCGGCACCTCAATCCAATCGTGCATTTTGAGGGCCCCATCGGCCTTAACATAAAGCACTTCTTGGAGACCAGAGAGCAAAGGCAACCGTATGCCCTTCGCGGGCTTTGTGCGCGGCTCAATGGTGAGATAATACGCACCCAAGACGATGTCTTGGGACGGAGTGAGGATCGGCTTACCCGAGGACGGCGAGAATATATTATTCGTCGACATCATCAGTAGCTTACACTCGAGGATAGCCTCAAGCGATAAGGGCACGTGGACAGCCATTTGGTCGCCGTCGAAATCTGCGTTGTAAGCGGTACAGACGAGTGGATGCACGCGGATAGAAGATCCCTCGATCAGCACTGGCTCGAAAGCTTGGATCGAAAGGCGGTGCAAAGTCGGCGCGCGATTAAGCAATACCGGATGCCCCTTCGTAACTTCTTCGAGAATGTCCCATACTTCTGGAGATTTCTTTTCAATCATCTTGCGCGCGCCGCGAACGGTGTGCACGAAACCAAGCTCCTTCAGACGGCGAATGATGAATGGCTCAAAAAGGACGAGCGCCATTTTCTTAGGCAGGCCACACTGATGCAGCTTCAACTCTGGACCGATGACGATCACGGAACGACCAGAGTAGTCGACACGTTTACCAAGCAAATTTTGCCGGAAACGACCCTGCTTGCCTTTCCGCATATCCGAGAGCGATTTCAGTGGACGATTACCCGCGCCTGTTACCGGGCGGCCGTGACGACCGTTGTCAAACAAGGCGTCAACCGCTTCTTGTAACATACGTTTCTCATTATGAATGATCACGTCAGGCGTCTTAAGCTGCATCAAATTGCGCAGACGATTATTGCGATTGATCACGCGGCGATAGAGATCGTTAAGATCGGAAGTGGCAAAGCGCCCCCCTTCGAGAGGAACTAACGGACGCAGATCGGGAGGGATAACTGGGAGCACTTCGAGCACCATCCATTCGGGACGGGACTTGGAATTAATGAACCCGCCAATGACCTTTAGACGCTTCGAGAGCTTTTTCTTAATCTGCTTCGAGCGAGTGGCCCGCATCGTCTCATGCAGTTCAGCCACCACGGCGGGCATGTCGATTTGGATCAGGACATCACGGATAGCTTCGGCGCCCATTTTCGCAGTAAAGGTATCCGCACCGTATTCTTCGACGGCCTGCTGGTGCTCTGTTTGCGTCAGCAACTGCTTAAGCAAGAGAGGAGTCTTGCCCGGATTGGTGACCATGAAATTCTCGTAATAAATCACCCGTTCGAGTGAGCGGGCGGTCATATCGAGCAACAGACCCAAGCGACTGGGCATGCTCTTGAGAAACCAGATATGGGCAACCGGGACGGCCAATTCAATATGCCCCATCCGCTCGCGACGGACGCGAGCAATCGTCACCTCAACGCCGCAGCGATCGCAGACCACATCCTTGTATTTGATGCGTTTATATTTACCGCAGGCGCACTCATAATCACGCACTGGACCAAAAATCTTTTGGCAGAAAAGACCGCCTGGCTCAGGCTTGAAAGTACGATAATTAATCGTCTCAGGATTTTTCACCTCTCCCTTCGACCAAGACCGAATGGTCTCAGGTGAGGCGACGGTAATAGAAACGTTGTCGAATGGATTTTCGTCCGAACCAAGAACGGACCGGACTTCTTCACGGGCGTGTTCAGTGCTCATTGTGCTTTTTGTTCCGAGGATAATGTTGAAGGTTAGCGACTGCCGCCGAGGGCTTCACCAAGCGCGGTGCGCTTAGCGAGTTTGATATCGAGGCCAAGGGCTTGCATTTCCTTGACCAAAACGTTGAACGATTCAGGCGTACCAGCACTCAAGGTATTATCGCCCTTGACGAGCGATTCATAGATCTTGGTGCGTCCGTTAACGTCATCGGATTTGACCGTGAGGAGCTCTTGCAGGGTATGCGCCGCGCCATAAGCCTCAAGCGCCCATACTTCCATTTCCCCGAAACGTTGACCACCGTATTGAGCTTTGCCGCCCAACGGTTGCTGCGTGACTAACGAGTAAGGGCCGACGGCGCGCGCGTGAATCTTATGCGACACCAGATGGTTCAACTTCATCATGTAGATGTAGCCGACAACCACCTCTTGATCGAGTTTCTCGCCAGTGCGACCATCATGCAGCGGGCTCTTGCCCGACATTGGAAGGTTAGCTTCCTTGAGGTAGCCACGCACCTTGCCTTCAGGAATACCGTCAAACACCGGGGTAGCGACCTTGATGCCTAATTTTTTGCAGGCCCATCCAAGGTGGGTCTCAAGCACTTGGCCTACATTCATACGTGAAGGCACGCCGAGTGGGTTAAGGCAAATTTCGATGGGGGTACCATCGGGCAAAAACGGCATGTCTTCTTCAGGGACAATCTTGGCGACCACACCCTTGTTCCCATGACGGCCGGCCATTTTATCTCCGACCTCAAGTTTTTGCTTAGTGGCGATATAAACTTTTACCGTTTTGATCACACCAGGGCCATTTTCGTCGCCCGTTTCAATGGTCGCAATCTTGCGCTCGCGATCGCCTTCCAGCTCATCGAATTTCGATTGGAAGGAAGCGATGATCTCCATGATCTTGATGCGAACAGGGGAAGGATCGATTTCGATATGCTTCGCCACGGCCGCCAATTTACGGAGTAAGGTTTTGGTGATTTTGCGGTTGGCGGGAATGATAATTTCCCCCGTTTGTCCATTAATTACATCGAGCGGAATTTTTTCGCCGAGCAAGATATTGGAAAGCGCTTCGGTCAATTGCTCCCGCAATTTATCCATCTGCGTTTTATAATCTTCCTGAATCTGCTTTACCTGCCGACGACGATCGGACGGAGAGAGGCGGTCGCGTTCAGCATCGAGCCGACTGGTCGAGACCTTCACACCCATGATGATCCCGTTCACCCCTGATGGCACAATGAGTGATGTATCTTTAACGTCAGCAGCTTTTTCGCCGAAGATAGCGCGTAAGAGCTTCTCTTCTGGCGCAAGTTCGGTCTCAGATTTGGGCGTGATTTTACCGACGAGAAGATCGCCAGGTTTAACCTCAGCCCCAATACGAATAACCCCGTTATGGTCGAGATGCTTAAGCGCTTCCTCCCCAATATTAGGAATATCACGCGTAATTTCCTCCGGCCCGAGCTTAGTGTCACGGGCGATAACTTCAAATTCCTGAACGTGAATCGAGGTAAAGATATCCTCTTTGAGCACTTTCTCGGAAATCAAAATCGCATCTTCGAAATTGTAACCATTCCAAGGCATGAAACCAACGAGCACGTTGCGCCCGAGAGCCAATTCACCGTGATCCGTAGATGGACCATCAGCGATGCACTCACCTTTCTTAACTTTCTGGCCCTTCTTTACGATCGGACGCTGACTGAAACAGGTGCCAGCATTAGAGCGCATAAACTTACGCAGCTCATACACGAAAACATGATTTTTTGGATCGTGCTTAGGGTGGCGAGGCAACTCACCATCCTTGGTCACAATGATTTGCTTGGCGTCGACCGCGGCAACTAACCCAGCCTCTTCAGCAATGACTACTGTTTTGGAGTCACTGGCGAGACGAGCCTCAAGACCAGTGCCCACGAAGGGTGCCTCAGTCTGCAAAAGTGGAACACCTTGGCGTTGCATGTTCGAGCCCATGAGCGCGCGATTAGCGTCATCATGTTCAAGGAACGGGATCAGCCCAGCAGCGACAGAGACCACCTGCTTAGGCGAAACATCCATCAAATCGACTTCTTCAGCCGAAACTTCGAGGAAATTGCCAGAATGCCGGGCGGTAACCTTGCCGACATAGTGTCCTTTACTATCAACTTCAGCATTAGCCTGAGCGATCGTCTTACCTTCCTCTTGGTCGGCTGTGAGGTAGACTACTTTGTCAGAAACGCGGCCTTTCTCAACAACGCGATAAGGAGATTCAATGAAGCCGAATTCATTAACCCGAGCGTACGTCGAGAGTGAATTGATGAGACCAATATTCGGACCCTCGGGCGTTTCAATCGGACAAATTCGTCCATAGTGAGAAGGATGAACATCGCGCACTTCAAAGCCTGCGCGCTCACGGTTCAAACCGCCAGGCCCGAGCGCAGATAACCGGCGCTTGTGTGTGAGTTCGGCCAGAGGATTAATCTGGTCCATGAATTGAGAAAGCTGACTACGCGCGAAGAAATCGCGAATAACCGTCGTGAGCGCCTTTGGATTGATCAGCTTCTGCGGCGTGATCGAGTCCACGCTCTGGTCATAAAGTGTCATCCGCTCACGAACCAAGCGTTCCGTACGGGAAAGACCGACCCGGCATTGATTGGCGAGTAATTCGCCCACGGTGCGCACGCGGCGCGAGCCCAGATGATCGATATCATCGACGATACCGTCGCTTTTCTTCAAGCGAACCAAATATTTGGTAGCGGCAACAATATCGGCGCTATCCAAAATACGATTTTCAAGATCCATCTTCAAATCGAGCTTCTGATTGATTTTGTAACGACCAACCCGACCGAGGTCATAGCGTTTCGGATCAAAAAACAACCGCTTGAGCAATGCTTTAGCATTTGCCGGTGTTGGCGGCTCGCCTGGGCGGAGTTTTTTATAAACTTCCTTCAGCGCCTCCTCCTCATTGCGAGTAGGATCTTTTTTGAGCGCGCGAATGATCGCCCCCTCATCTGCGGTGGTATCAATGACCCGCATCGACTTGATATCGTGTTTCTCAAAGGTTCGAACAATTGCCTTGGTTAGCGGCTCAAAGGCGCGCGCCAGCACAACACCCTTCTGTGCATCGATCACATCCTCAACGAGAGCCAGTGTGGACACATTATCGAGATCTAGAGCCTTGCTGACCTTTAAATCCTGAATCGTATAAAACAGATTAAGAATATCGAGATCGTTACTGAAACCGATCGAGCGCAGCAGAGTTGTGATCAAAAATTTACGACGACGCCGACGACGGTCGAGGTAAACATAAAGCAAATCATTGTTGTCAAATTGCACCTCCAACCAAGTCCCGCGGTCAGGAATGATGCGGAAAGAGTGCAACAGCTTGCCGTTGGGATGGGTCGCAACCTCAAAGCAAATACCAGGTGAACGATGAAGCTGTGAAACCACAACCCGCTCAGCGCCATTGATGATAAAAGATCCGCGTTCGGTAACCATAGGAATATCACCCATGAAAATCTCTTCATCTTTAATGAAATCCTCTTCGCGCAAGCGCAGTTTGACGTAGAGCGGCACGGCGTATGTGACCCCCTCGCGCAAACACTCGATCTCAGAGCTCTTAGGCTCGCCGATTGTGTAGGAAACGTATTCGAGCGTTAAACGCTCATCGTAAGAATGGATAGGAAAGACCTCCTTAAAAACGGCCTCTAGGCCGTAAGGCTTGCGCTGCTTCTCTGGGGTATCTTTTTGGAGATACTCGAGATAGGAGCTAATCTGCAGCTCAATAAGGTTGGGCGGCTGAATGACTTCGCGGAGTTTGCCGAAGTTAATGCGTTCGGTATGAGTGCGGTCGGCCATGGAATTTCCCGTGTAGAGGTGAACTTAAAAAAACAGAGACCTAGCTATTCATAAATGAATAGCTAATTATGCGGTGCACGCGCGTGAGATCACGCTGTGCGGAAAGAATAAATGAAAAAAGCCGAGAGACAGATCGCGGTTGGCCGCGACCTGCTCTGGTGAATTGAGATGATGAAGGAGCGAAATCTCCAAGTGGTTACTTGAGTTCCACTTTGGCCCCAGCGGCCTCAAGCTTCTTCTTGATTTCTTCCGCCTCGGCCTTGTTAACGCCTTCCTTGACAGGCTTGGGCGCACCTTCGACCAAATCCTTAGCCTCTTTCAGGCCCCGGCCGGTGATGGCGCGAACTTCTTTAATCGCGCCGATCTTGTTGGCGCCAGCCTCAAGGAGGACGACGGTGAATTCCGTCTTCTCTTCAGCGGCCGCAGCAGGGGCCGCGCCAGCGGCGGGGCCAGCGGCAGCAGCAGCGGCGGCGGAAACGCCCCACTTACCCTCGAGGTCTTTAACGAGGGCAGCGAGTTCGAGAATAGGCTGGGCGGAAAGCCATTCAATGACTTGGTCTTTAGTGATGTTGCTCATGGTATTTTCTCCTGAAGCGACTAGCGGTTTCGATGGATGAAACACGTTTAAGGGACGTATCCCCTAGCCTACTTCTTTGGATATTTTATTTTCTCGGCTTGCACCGAGGAAAAAGGGTTAAAGTAAGTAGGGGTTAGGCCGCTGAGGCGGATGATTGTTCTTTTTTGACCTTAGCGTCGAGAACGCGAACGAAGGCCGCGCCTTGCATGGTGAGCAAGCCGAGGAACATCGAGCGCAGAGCGTCGAACGAAGGCAGATCGGCAAGCTTGGAAAGGTCAGCAGCCGTCATGAGCTTCTTATCCAAGACGCCTACTTTCACTTCGAGCTTCTGTTTTTCTTCGATAAATTTCTTCAGCACCTTGGCGACGCCAGCAGGATTCTTTCCGCCGACAACGACCGCGGTCTGACCGGTTAAGGACTTCTCCAGGTCGGGCAAGCCGAATGCCTTGGCCGCAACCCGAAACGAGCTATTCTTAACGACATGAAATTCAGCCTTATCAGGGGATAGGCGCTTACGCAGCTCGGCCGCATCGGCAACTGTCAGCTTGGTAAAATTGGTGAGGATGACGTAGTCGGACTTCTTTAGATGCCCGGTGACCTCATCGATCAAATATTTCTTTTCTGCTCTCATAGTAGATTGTTTCCGGGTTAGAATTTATTAAACTCACCGCTCGCCAGCTTGATGCCGGGACTCATCGAGGATGAAAGCGTGACGCTCTTGATATAGTGGCCCTTGAAGGCGGCAGGCTTAGCTTTACCCACAGCCTCGAGCACTGCGGTCACATTTTCCGTAATTTGATCGACCGTGAATGAACGCTTACCAACGCCGACCCCAATATTGGCAGTCTTGTCGACTTTAAACTCTACCCGACCGGCCTTAACGGCCTTGATACCAGCAACGATGTCGTCGGTAACGGTGCCCGATTTTGGATTTGGCATCAGGCCCTTGGGACCAAGTACACGCGCCAAGGTTCTTACCTGTTTCATGGCCTCAGTGGTCGAAATCGCCACATCGAAATCAAGCCAGCCCTCATTGATTTTAGCCATCACATCAGCGAGGCCAGCAGTGTCAGCACCGGCAGCGAGAGCCTTAGCTGGGTCGTCAGTAAAAACAACGATGCGCACTTTCTTGCCGGAGCCGTTGGGCAGTGGCGTCGTGCCACGTACCATTTGGTCACCTTGGGCCGGATCGACGCCTAGGCGAAAGGACAATTCGACCGTCTCGTCGAATTTAGCCTTGGGGAATTTAGCCAGAATTTCTACTGCTTCCTTAAGCGGATATTCTTTGGCGAGATCAGCGGCCGAGGCCGCGCTGCGATAGCGTTTACTTTGTTTTACAGGCATTTTTGACTCCTTGCGGTGCAAACGTCTCGAGTGAGACTTCCGCGGTGAGTGGTGTGGTTTAGGAAAATTAGTCGATGACTTCGATACCCATGTTGCGGGCTGTGCCAGCGATCATACGTACCGCGGCCTCTTCGCTGTTAGCGTTGAGGTCGGCCTTTTTGATTTTGATGATTTCGAGAATTTGCTTTTTTGTCACCTTACCCACTTTATCCATATTGGGCTTAGCGGAACCGCTCGCGATACCAGCAGCCTTCTTCAGCAGCACCGAGGCCGGGGGCGACTTAAGAATAAAGGTGAAGGATTTATCGACATAAACCGTAATAACCACCGGAATGATCATTCCATTTTGGTCTTTTGTCTTGGCATTGAATTCCTTACAGAAGCCCATGATATTGACACCTTGAGCGCCGAGAGCGGGCCCAACCGGGGGCGCCGGATTGGCGGCACCGGCAGGAAGTTGCAGACGAACGTAGCCTTGGATTTTTTTTGCCATAACGAAAAGGGGTTAATTAATAAAATAGAGGGAAGGCTGATCAGCTTTCAGAAGCGCGCTGAACCTGCCAGTATTCGAGTTCAACAGGCGTAAACCGCCCAAAAATAGAAACGGAAATTTTAAGCTTACCCCGAGCAGGGTCCACTTCATCGACCCGGCCCGTAAGATTAGCGAACGCCCCATCGGTAATTTTGACTTCCTCCCCGACATCGAACGTGACCTTTGGCACTTCTTTGCCGGAAGCAGCTTCGATGCGGGCGCGGATGTCATCAATTTCAGTCTGGCGAAGTGCGGCGGGCTTATCGCCGCCGACAAAACCAATGACGCCAGCCGCATCTTTTACAAAATAGAACGGTTTAATAATGACCTGTTTTTCCAGATCATAGAGGCACATATTGATAAACACGTAACCAGGATAAAGCTTACGAACCTTGGTCGACTTTTTCCCGCTCTTAACTTCGGATACGACCTCAGTCGGCAACAAAACCTCGAAGATGAAATCATTAAGCTCTTCAGCTTTTTTGAATTTCTCGATGTAGTTTTTGACCTTGTTCTCCTGCCCAGAGAGAGTGTGAAGGGCGAACCACTGGGCGCTAGTCGGCGTAGAAATTTCGACAGTCATCGGAAAATATTTAGCGGCTGATGAGCTCCGTCACAGCATCAACGACGTTATAAAGCGCAAAATCACTAATGCTGGTGAACAAGCCCAACAGCAAACAAGCAACAATGACAACGATCGTTGAATCCTTAAGCTCGGTCCCTGTGGGCCAGCTAGCTTTCTGCAACTCAGCGACCAATTCGCCAAAGAAGATGCGGGCACTGCGGAATGGATTGGCCATATTATAAGTTGGGCGAAAGTGGCAGGGGCGGAGGGACTCGAACCCCCAACCAACGGTTTTGGAGACCGCTACTCTACCAGTTGAGCTACACCCCTGTGATTATTTCTTTTAGACAACACAGCCGGGAACCCCAAAAGGAACCCCGGCAGCGTCGGTCGGAAAAGGTTAAAGATGCGTTATGCGATGATATCGGTGACACGACCGGCACCAATGGTGCGGCCGCCTTCACGGATAGCGAATTTCTGAGTCTTCTCCATGGCGATGGGAACGATTAAATCAATTTCCACAGCGATATTATCGCCAGGCATGATCATTTCAACACCAGTCGGAAGATTCACGATACCAGTTACATCCGTTGTGCGGAAATAGAATTGAGGGCGGTAGCCATTGAAGAACGGCGTTTGACGGCCGCCCTCGTCCTTTGAGAGAACGTAAATCTCAGCCTTGGCCTTCTTGTGTGGAAGAATCGACTTCGGGGCGGCAATAACTTGGCCGCGCTCGATGCCTTCTTTGTCAATACCGCGGAGAAGAATACCGACGTTGTCGCCTGCCTGCCCTTGATCGAGCAACTTGCGGAACATTTCAATGCCGGTGACAACCGTGTTGGTCGTGTCCTTGAGGCCAACGATTTCAACGGCATCGTTAAGCTTGCAGATACCGCGTTCGATACGGCCGGTGGCGACGGTGCCGCGACCAGTGATCGAGAAGACGTCCTCAACTGACATCAAGAAAGGCTTGTCAAGTTCGCGCTGTGGCTCCGCAATATCGGCGTCGATAGCTTCCATAAGCGCCTGAATAGCAGCTAATCCCTCGGGCTTCCCTTCGAGAGCAGCGGTGGCGGAACCGCGGATGATTTTGGCGGCCTTGCCGTCAAATTGATACTTGGTGAGCAAGTCGCGAATCTCTTCTTCAACCAACTCGAGAAGCTCAGGATCATCGATGAGGTCGACCTTGTTAAGGAAAACGACGAGATTCGGAACGCCGACTTGGCGAGCGAGCAAGATGTGCTCACGAGTCTGAGGCATGGGGCCATC
>SXZN01000170.1 GCA_005787865.1 Opitutaceae bacterium
CAGAGCAACCCACTGGCGTACAATAATATCTCCCAACGAACGCCCACCCCACCCAGTCCCACCGCGCGCACCTGCAGCAAACCCACCAACAGCAGGCTAAGTATGGCAAAAAATAGGGCGAGCAGCGCCACCACTCCGGTAAATTTCCCCGCAATATACTCCCACCGCTGGCCGGGGCGCGTGAGCACAGCATAGATGGCCTGCGTTTCTAGATCCTGAAAAAATAACTGCGCGGTTACCAGCGCCGCCAACAAGCCTCCACCTAAGCCTAGCGCGCCCAACCCAAAATCGCTGATGAATCTCAACTCAGCTCCCCCAAAATTAAATTGCCGTAAACTGTAAGCGGCCCCTATCAGAACCGCACTCATCAGCCCAAGCCCGAAGGTGAGTCGAAGATGCACCGCCTCCGCCAGCGTGTGCTGAGCGATGAGCCGAATCCTGCGTCCGGCCGCCATTGCTCCTTGATGATCGAATCTAACCATGGAGTGATAATTTCTCCAAATACAATTTCTCCAACCGCGAGGGCGCGAACGTTCGCGCTGGCGCCACTCCGAGTAAGGCTGGCACCGTCCCCTCCACTAACAAACGTCCCGCCCCCAGAATCGCCAAGCGATCGCATAATTCCGCGGCTGACGTCAGTAAATGTGCGCTCAGCACGATCGTCGTGCCGCCAGCGGCCAGCTCTCGCAATCGCTGGCTCAAGATCAGCCGACCCGCCGGATCAAGCCCACTCGCCGGCTCATCCAATAAGAGCACCGCAGGCTCATGCAAAATCGCCTGAGCCAAACCGAGGCGTTGTTTCATGCCCTTGGAATAAGTCGCAATTAGCCGATCGGCCGCCTCTTCCAACCCGCTCCAACTGAGTACCGCGCTCACGCGTAGGCCCAGCTCAACGCGAGGCAAGGAACTCAGCCCACCACAATAATGCAAAAAACCTCGGCCGGTTAAGTGGGGGGAGTACTGCGGTGTTTCCGGCAAATAACCGATCAGTGCTCGCGCCGCTACACTTTCAGCCTGATGACCAAAAATCCGACATCCACCGGCCGTAGGCGTGAGCAAGCCAGCCAGCGCCTTGAGCGTGGTGCTCTTGCCAGATCCATTTGGTCCGAGCAGACCGAGAATTTGCCCGGGCGCCAACCGCAAGGTCAGACCGCCGACCGCCAGACGCCCATGACCGCTCCCACTCGTGCGATATTTTTGCGCAAAATCGACTAATTCAATGGCCCATGGATAATCCATGGGCGGCTTCATCGCAGGGCAAAATCGTTAAACTGCGCTGCCCGCGAACTCGCCGTCCGCTCACTTTTCCGAACGTAATCCGCCATCCGCTCCTCTACCGCCGCAATAAAGTCATTTACCTCGCTGGCGCCTCCTTCCACCTCGAGCTGGACTCGTCCGTCCGGTAGGTTTTTCACGCCACCGCAGACCTCGAATTCCTTGGCTACTTGGAGGGTCTGATAGCGAAAACCGACTCCCTGGACGCGACCAGTAAAGAGAACCTGAGCATAGGTGACGGTGGGCATGCAGAAAGGAAGGAAGCGGCCCGCGGAAACTCTAGCCGATGGTAGCGAGTATGACCAGAATTTTATTTGCCAGCCGCCCGGACCTGAGCAGATTGAACCCAAAGTGGCTAAGCCCTTCATCACATGACCAATTCTGATTCTGACGGGTTGTTCGATAATGACTGGGAAGATCGCGGAGAACTCTCCTGGACCGAGGCTGAGTGGGTTAAGTATCTCAACGCCCAAGAGGCCGCCGTCCACGAGTACCTTGAACACTACGAGCAGTTGACCCTCGTCACTGATCGTATCGATGAAGTCGCTCGCCGCATGGGCTGGGAATTAGCCGCCCTGACGGAAACGGCACTCGAAGAATCGGCCGATGAGTCCGATGAGGAGTTTGATGATGACTGGGTGCCCTACACGCTGCACCGGAATCCCGTTCATATTTCGACCCGCGCTCTGTACCTGAGCCTAACCACCCAGTGGGAAAAAACGGTGACGACTGCCCCGGACGTACCCGCCGCCCTCGCCTTAGCCGTCCAATCCTCTCTCTATCGGGGCAATGAGCATGTGGTGCAGGCCGTCGAAGCGCTCGAGATGGGCGACTACACCCTCGCCATCTGCCTTTTCAAACGGGCCCTCAACGAAATAAATGCTTCGCTCGCTCGCCTCAGCCAACCCGATGTACTCGCTCATCAGAGTACGACGGAGTACCGCACCTTTGCTTTGCCGCGGTTGTTTGACCTGCGCGAAATCTGGCTGCGCGTTATGGCCGAGTGCCGTCAAAATCGCCGCGAAGACCAAGCCGAATAAATTCATCGCCTAGCCGATTATGATTACTCGTTGGCTACTCAATCGGTCCTTAGTTATCTTGGCGTTGCTGCTCGGCGGTTGCGCGACTACGCCGACCACCCCAGAGAAAAAAGCTCCGACGACCGCCGCAGTGGAAGATGCCGTGCAAGTAAACAGCTTGGGCAGTAGGATCCCGCGTAAAGTTAAGAAAAAAGCCGATATTATCGGTGACGCTGCTCAGGTGGTCGACGCCGAAGCCCTCAACAAAATTAACGCCCAGGGCAGCACGCGCACCGTCAAAGAACCCGGCCCGCGCTAAAAAAGCGGGAGAGCTTAAAAAAATCGTAAGGTTAGCCAAGAGGCGAAAGGTTTGCACAGGAGTATCGGAGGCTTTCGGTCTTTATTAAAGGCCAAGACCGCTACCAAGTTTTCTGATTTTCCACTTTCACGCTTTCAGCTTTTTCACTCTTCCGCCCTCAAGCCTGAAGCCTCTGACCTCTAGCCATTTCTTCGGCCTTCTCAGTTTTTAGATTTTTCCGCTTTCCCGATTTTCATCCCCTTGGCCTTTCGATAACTGAGGGAGCGATCCGGCTTTTTATAGTCACCGGATTTTAGCGAATTTATCTGATCCCGCAGTAAGGCAGCTCGCTCGAACTCCAGTTTATCAGCGGCGCTTTGCATCTCTTCTTCGAGTTCAGCTATCACCGCCGCCACTTCGTCAGCACTGCTTTCCGCCAAGGCCAGCGACGGTGCACCCTTGGCCTCGTCTTTAACATGCAAACTGGCCTGTACGGCGCGCTGGACGCTGCGGGGCGTAATTCCATAGGCGGCATTATGTGCGAGTTGCTTGGCTCGTCGCGTAGTGACGGTCTCCAGCGTGCGCTGGATTGATGCCGTCATGACGTCTGCATAAAATATCACGCGCCCTTTCTCATGTCGCGCCGCCCGCCCAGCCGTCTGCATCAAGCTGGTCGCACTCCGTAGAAAGCCTTCCTTGTCGGCATCAAGAATCGCGACCAGCGCCACTTCCGGCAAATCCAAGCCTTCGCGCAGTAGATTAATCCCGATCAGCACATCAAAATTACCTCGCCGGAGATTACGCAATATCTCCACTCGTTCAAGTGCGTCGATATCAGAATGCAAATACTCCACCCGCACCTGCACCGCGCGCATGAAAGTGGTTAGATCTTCCGCCATGCGCTTGGTCAAAGTCGTCACTAAGACACGTTCCCCCACCGCCGCCGCGGTGCGAGCCTCACCAATCAAATCTTCTACTTGACCCTTGGTGGTCCGCACAACGATCACCGGATCCAGCAGCCCCGTCGGACGAATCACTTGCTCGGCCACGACCGTCGAATGCTCCAACTCAAACGGCGCGGGGGTGGCCGAAACATACAGCGTCTGCCCCGTGATTTTCTGAAATTCAGCAAAACTCTGCGGCCGATTATCCAGCGCTGAAGGCAGCCGAAAACCGAAATTTACCAGCGTACTCTTTCGCGCCAAATCGCCATTATACATTCCCCCGATTTGCGGGATACTGACATGACTCTCGTCAACCATCAGCAACAGGTCTTTCGGAAAAAAATCCACTAAGCAAAATGGCCGATCCCCCGGGATCCGCCCCGTCAAATGCCGGGAATAATTTTCAATTCCGTTACAAAAGCCCATCTCCTGCAGCATTTCCAAATCGTAATCAGTGCGCAGGCGAATCCGCTGGGCTTCGAGGTATTGCTG
>SXZN01000171.1 GCA_005787865.1 Opitutaceae bacterium
ACGCAACCCAGCGGTGGCGGTAAGAATTTTGAATGTAGAGCCTGGGGGGTATTGTCCTTGGATTGCCCGATTGAGCCAGACTCCTGATTTTTCTAAATCCTGTTCAGGGTTGAGAATCGGGACGCGGGTATTGAGATCATAGCTGGGGAGTGAGGCTAGGACGAGTACTTCGCCCGTACGAATATCGAGAGCAACGGCGGCGCCGGTGCGACCGGCCATTGCGGCCTCCGCCGCGAGTTGGAGTTCTAGGTCGAGGCTGGTCACGATATTGTGACCTTGCACGGGGCGCCGTTGCTGCAGGCGCTTGCTGATGGGGTGCTCAACTTTGTAACCAGCCGGATCGACGAGATGAATGGCGGCTCCCGTTTCTCCTTGCAGCTGCTCGTCGAAAATTTTCTCCAGACCGCTACGACCGACGGAACCCTTCATCTTGAAAGTGAGCAAGTCAGCCCCCTCAAAATCTTCGACGGCGGGATCGTTGTTGCTCCCCGTATAACCGAGGGTGTGAGCGGCGGCGGCCCCATACGGATAGTCGCGCGTGCTGGCGGTGTAGACTTGGAGCGGAGAATTAACCGGCAGGCGTTCAATTAACCGAGCGTATTCTTCGGGGGCGAGATCGTTAAGCAACACGTAGGGCAACAGGAGGGTCTGGTTGATGTGTTGCGTGAGCTCGGTGGAGCGTACCGTCTCATGTCGGCCGAGAATAAAATTAATCGTATCGAGATAGCGTTGGGCAACACTGGCGCGCGCAATCCGCGCTAATTGATCGGTATCAGGTCGCTCGGTAATCGCGAGTGAGAGATAATTATTTTTAATTTTCCGATACTCAGCTCTAAATTCGCCGCGTAATTCAGCCAAATTAAGCACGACCGAAAAACGCGGACGATTGCCAACCATGATCTTGCCATCACGATCATAGATATAGCCGCGCGGACCGGGAACCACCACCCGCCGCAAGTTTTGCAGGCGCTCTTTACCGCTGTAGAGATGCGATTTTATGAGCTGGCGGTAAACGAGTCCGCTGATCAGCACGAGCAAGAGCCCCGCTACCGCGGCATAAAAAACCCAGAGACGTGGATTGCGCGTGTGATGCGTTTCGATGAGTTGGCTCACGGGTGAAAAAAGAGAGGGCCTCAGCGCGCGAGCGCGCGCCCCGTCTCAGGGTGAATGTGCATTTTTTCAAATACTCGGCTTTGCAGAGCTAAGAACCAAGGCGTGATGAGTAGGATAACTATTTGTGAAACCATGAGGTCGAAAAAGATGCGCAACCAGGCCTCGCCGGGACGAGGATTCTCACCCACCAACAGAAAGGAGAGGGAGATGAAAAGAAAAAGATTAGCAAATTGTGCAACGACGATACTAAAGATCGACCCTTCGCGGGGGAATCGGCGACGACCATAGAGCAGCGTGGCATGAATCAGTCCGAGGAGCACCAAGTGCGTGCCAAAAGGTACTGGAATGGTGGCGTCGAGGAGGAGTCCTGTCAGCAAAATGGCGATCAAACCCTGCTTGGGATCTACCCGCAGTCCCGCGAACACGACGCATAGCCCAGCAATGTACAAATGCAGCGCCAGAGGCGCGAGGTAGTGATTAGCCAAGCCAGTCAGCCAGGCTAGGACTAGGTTGGCAGATACCACTAGCAGCCAGCGGGAATCGTAGCGGCGCATGGGGTGATCAGGCTCGTAAAGACCGGCCGCTAATTACGCACCGTCGGATCAGGCAGGTACCGGGCAAAATCATTTTAAAGTTCCTCGGGGTTTAGCGGCACAAGTACGGTAACTTCCGTGAGCGTGCCAATGCGCTCATCAAGCTGCACGTCGCCGGCTTTAAATAGCCCGTCCGCACTCAGCTCGAGGTTGAGGATCTCACCAATCGAAAGCCCGGCGGGAAAAATGCCGCCAAGGCCAGAGGTTACTAGTCGGCGCGGAGCGTTTCGCGCCGCGGTGAATTCGAGAGGAACAAACTCCACGGTGCCTCGGGGGGCTTTGAATGAATCGTTCAGACCGCCTTGATAGCTGACGGGGCGGTTGTCGCCGGCAAGACTGGCGGCGAGGCGAAACGTTGGACTGGTGACCAGATCCACGACCGCGGTATAGCGATGAACCTCCGTGATGCGTCCGACCACGCCCCCGGAGAAAACGACCGGAGCGCCCACGGTTAGGCCAAAATTTTGTCCCTTGCGAATAGTGAACCGCTGCCACCAGCCAGAGAAATCGCGTTGCGCGACGCGGGCCGCCTCCAGTCGAAAAGCGGGAAGCGGCGGAAGATTAAGCAGATTTTCTAAACGCAGGATGTCGGCCTCCAACTGTTGGTTTTGCTGCACGCTAAAATCATATTTGGCCACTAGCCCAGCCAAGTCACGGCCCGCTTGGAGGAGCTCATCTTTAGAATGCAGGCGGTTGGACCAAAAATCCTGCAGATCGTGAGCGTAAGAATCAGCGACCGTCAGGGGTGCTTGAATCTCAAAAAAAGTGGCCCGCGTGAACGTTTTGAAAACAAATGGCAGCAGCAGCCACGTGAGCAAAATAATCCCCAAGGTGACAAACGGACTAACCTGATCGAAGCGTTTTGGAAGCACGACGTGGTCGGCGATTGAGCCGGCAAGCGAGGCCGGCCTCGCTTAGAAATCAGCGGCGACGCGGGACAATTCGTCGATATTGTTAAGGAAAACGCCGGTGCCGTTGGCGACCGCTGAAAGCGGATCGTCGGAGACGATGACGGGCAGCCCCGTTTTTTCGGAGAGCAGTTTATCGATTCCCCGGATGAGCGAGCCGCCGCCGGCCAAGACAAAACCGCGATCGACCAGATCGGAAGAAAGTTCGGGGGGCGTGCGTTCGAGGGCGGCCCGCACGGCCTCCACAATGGCTCCTACGGTGTCAGACATGGCTTCGCGCACTTCTTGCGAGGTGATATGAATGGTTTTGGGTAAACCGGCGACCGAGTCGCGGCCTTTAACCTCCATCGATAATTCCGTGGCGAGGGGGTAAGCGGACCCGATGGTTACTTTGATTTCCTCCGCGGTACGCTCGCCAATCAGTAAATTGTAGGCGCGTTTCATATAGTTGATCAGCGCGAGATCTAATTCATCCCCAGCGACGCGAATCGATTTTGAAAACACGATTCCGGAGAGGGAAATAATGGCTATCTCGGTAGTGCCGCCACCGATATCAACAATCATGTTAGCCGCTGGTTCATCCACGGGAAGACCGACCCCTAAGGCGGCGGCCATTGGCTCGAGTATGGTGATAACTTCGCGGGCGCCGGCATGCGTGGCGGATTCTTTTACCGCGCGCTTCTCGACTTCGGTGATACCGCTGGGAATGGCGACCACGACCCGCGGTGAGACCACTTTTGAATTGTTATGCACTTTCTTAATGAAATAGCGCAACATGGCCTCCGTGATATCGAAATCAGCGATCACCCCGTCTTTCATCGGACGAATCGCGGTGATATTACCCGGGGTGCGCCCGAGCATCTTTTTGGCCTCATCGCCCACGGCGAGCACTTTGCGAGAAATCGTATGAACCGCGACGACGCTGGGTTCGCGGAGCACAATTCCTTTATCTTTTACGTAGACGAGGGTATTGGCGGTGCCCAAGTCGATACCGATGTCGTTAGAGAAAAGACCCAGCAGTTGGTTAAACATTGGAGCGATGACGGTAAGAGGTTTACCAATACAAGTCGCGGCGCGGCGAAGTTGTCAAAAGCAAACTCGCTGGGGGAAACGGGTTAGGGCGGACTAGCGCCTGCCGTGTCGATGGCAATGCGGCGACCTTAGCCTAAAAAAGGCGCACCGGGGGAGGTGCGCCGCAGATCATCAAACGAGTCAGCTGATTGGTTAATTATTCCCAGGCTTTTGGCCCGCGTCTGTTTTCTTCTCTTCTTTCTCCTCTTCGTTGCCGTCTTTGGCCGCTTGCTTAAATTCTTTGATGGATTGGCCAAGACCTTTCGCGAGCGCGGGGAGCTTAGCGCCGCCGAAGAGTAATAAAATGATCACCAAGATGATCATTAGCTCTGGTCCGCCGAGACCAAAAATGGCGAGGGAGTGGGGCAACGAGGTTGGCATAATCGATATGAGTAGTTGGTTTGCGGTAAAACGTAAAGGGCGAAAGCCGCTTTAGGTTTGCGGGAAGAGCATTTTGCCAAGCAAACCGCCTTGTTTGATAAATTGGGGCGGAATGGCCGGTGGTTTCTTCAGCAAGTTCTGGGGATTATCGATCTGCTCCGCATCGAAAAAGCCGTGCAGCTGCCGAATGCGGGTGGGGTGACGCATTTTACGAAGAGCTTTAGCTTCAATTTGCCGAATGCGTTCGCGGGTAACTTTAAATTGCTTGCCGACCTCTTCCAGCGTGCGGCTGTAACCATCAACCAAGCCGAAACGCAAGGTGAGGACGCGTCGTTCCCGTTCTGTGAGTGAATCGAGTACATCCATGATTTTTTCGCGCAACAGCGAGAAGGCCGTCATGTCGTAAGGATTGTCCGCGGACTTATCCTCGATAAAGTCGCCAAAGCTGGTGTCATCGCCGTCGCCGACGGGTGACTGCAACGAGATCGGTTGTTGCGCCATCTTCATGATCTGCTGGACGCGTTCCACCGGCAGATTCATCTCCTCCGCGACTTCTTCTGGGGTTGGCTCATGCCCGAATTCTTGGAGTAATTGTTTTTGCACCTGCATCACCTTATTCAAGGTCTCGATCATGTGGACCGGGATGCGAATGGTG
>SXZN01000172.1 GCA_005787865.1 Opitutaceae bacterium
GATGACGAAGAAGTCATGCCCCCGCGCACGGCGGGTCGTCAATTGAAGCCAACCGAAATCGCCCTCCTGCGTCGCTGGGTGACCGAGGGAGCCCCGTGGTCCGCGCATTGGGCTTTTGACCCCATCGCCACTGCAACTCCGACACAGAAATCGCCGAGCATAATTTCCCCGATCGACACTTTCGTGCGGGCTCGATTGCCCGCAGCACAATTAACCTCGGCCCCTGAGGCAGACCGGGCGCAACTCATTCGCCGAGTCACGCTCGACCTCACTGGTCTGCCGCCCACGCCAGCTGAAACTGATACATTCATAGCGGATATTCAACCCGGCGCCTACGAACGTGTCATCGATCGCCTCCTCGCCTCGCCCCGCTACGGAGAACGCATGGCGAGCGACTGGCTCGATATTGCACGTTACGCCGATACCCACGGCTACCAAATGGATCGCACCCGAGCGATGTGGGCCTACCGCGACTGGGTCATTAAATCGTTCAACCAAAATCTCCCCTTTGACCAATTTGCCACGTGGCAACTCGCCGGCGATTTGCTGCCCAACGCGACTCAGGATCAACATCTCGCGACCGCTTTTAACCGTCTCCATAATCAAAACGAAGAAGGCGGCATCGTAGAAGAAGAATACCGCGTCGCTTACGTAGCCGATCGCGTCGCAACTTTCGGCACCGCCTTCCTCGGACTCACGTTAGATTGCGCCCGCTGCCACGATCACAAGTTCGACCCTATCACCCAGCGTGATTATTATTCCCTCTTCGCTTTTTTCCAGAACATCGATGAGTCGGGTCAAATTTCCTACAAAGGCTTTGCCGATACGATGCCGTTGCCAAGTTTGCTACTAACCACCGACGAAGAATTTCGCCAACTCGAAGTCCTGCGCAAAAAAACCGCTGAGGCGGAGGGAACCTTAGCTAAGACGCACCGTGGCGCCCAACGCGCCTTCCGCCGCTGGCTCACTGAAAAAGTACCAACGGCCCCCTCACAGCTAGCTGGATTAGTCGCCGCCTATCCGTTGACCGCTATCACCGAGGGGCATGTCGCGAATACAGTGGATTCAACTAAACCAGGTAAGCTATTCGAGACGCCAAAAATTATTCCAAGCCCGCGGGGTCCCGTGCTCGAACTCGATGGAGAAAATGGCCTTATCTTTCCGGGTTTAGTTACCTTCAAGCGCACGGATGCATTCACGTTATCGTTTTGGCTCCAACCTCCACCCGCCAGCGTCACCACCGATCGAATGGTAGTGTTGCACCACTCCAAAGCGCCCGCGGATGCCGGTAGTCGCGGTTATGAAATTCTCTTGGAAAACGGCCGCGTGGCTTTTGGCCTGCACTATCTTTGGCCCGGTGCCTCGCTAAAAATCATTAGCAAAGCCTCGCTGCCAGCTGATGCTTGGACGCACCTCACGGTTACGTATGATGGCTCCAGCCGCGCTGCTGGTGCCAAGATTTGGCTCAACGGCACGCTGGTACCCAGCGAAATTATCCGCGACGGGCTCTTTAAAGATATTACTTACGGAAAATCCGAACCCGATTTGACGCTCGGTTATCGTTTTCGCGATGCAGGCTTTAAGGGTGGCAAGGTCAGCGATCTCGCAATTTTTGCCCGCGATCTGACGGCCTTGGAAGTCGCGCAACTCGCCGGTCGGCCCGACTTCGACCAAGCGTGGACGCAATCAGCCAAGAAACTCACGGTCGCCCAACGCGCGGGTTTGTTTGATTATTTTATTTCCCAGATCGATGCGCCCAGTCGAACCGCCAACCAAGCATTGCACGCGGTCCGCGAAGAACAAAATGCCCTGATTACGCCCGTCCCTGAAGCCATGGTGATGCATGAGCTTCCCCAGCCCAAGCCGGCTCATATTTTAATCCGCGGCGCGTACGATAGCCCTGGCGATGTGGTCACGGCCGACACGCCCCGCGCGCTGCCCCCTTTTCCCGCACAAGCACCCCGCAATCGACTTGGTCTAGCCCACTGGTTGACGGCCCCAGCGAATCCCCTGCTCGCTCGCGTGACGGTGAATCGCATTTGGCAAATGATGTTTGGCACGGGAATCGTCGGCACGCCGGATAATTTCGGCCTACAGGGAACGCCGCCCACGCACCCCGAATTGCTCGACTGGCTCGCGCAAGATTTTGTCCAACATCGCTGGGACGTAAAACGTACGCTGCGCCAAATAGCGCTCTCGGCTACTTATCGACAATCCTCCCAAGCCACCCCCGCCGAGCGCGCGCTTGATCCCGCCAATTTGGCCTTAGCCCGCGGCCCAGCTCGTCGCTTAACCGCTGAAATGATGCGCGACCAAGCGCTCGCCGCCAGTGGCCTGCTCGTTGAAAAAATTGGCGGACCCAGCGTGCTGCCTTACCAACCACCGGGCTTGTGGGAAGAACTTGGGATGGGACAGCCAAAATATGAACAAGGCACGCAAGACGATCTTCACCGCCGAAGTCTGTACACTTTTTGGAAACGTACCGTGCCACCTCCAACGATGCTCATGTTTGATGCGGCGGAGCGTAATACGTGCACCGTACTCCGGCAAAATACCAGCACACCGCTGCAAGCCCTCGCCCTGCTCAATGATGTACAATTCATCGAAGCGGCGCGCTTCATCGGACAACGCATGCTCCGGGAAGGCGGCGCTAGCCTCAATGAACGCCTGGCATGGGGGTTTCGTCTGGTGACGGGGCGCGCGGCCGCAAAAGAAGAACTAACCATTTTGCAGGAGCTCTACGAATCGCAGCGGGCGCTTTTTCAAGCCGACGAAAAAGCTACGACTGAATTTAATCAATCGGGCGAAGCCATTACCGATGGCGCCCTGCCGGCCGTCGATCGGGCCGCCTGGGCGATTGTCGCCCAAGCTTTACTTAACTTTGACGAAACGCTGATGCGGCGCTAAGCTGTCAACCTCTGCCCCACTATGTTTTGCGATCAACTTAACTTTGGCCTGTCGCGGCGAGATTTCTTTGGCCGTTTTGCACTCGGCTTGGGAGGAGTGGCGCTCACCAATTTGCTGCAAAAATCCGCACTGGGCGCTCCGGTTACCGACGAGCCAGCAAGTAGTATTCTAGGTCGTCCGCATTTTGCCCCCAAAGCTAAGCGGATTATCTATCTTTTTATGGCCGGGGGGCCCTCCCAGCACGATCTCTTCGATTATAAACCCCTCCTCAAAGAGCGTAACGGCGAAGATCTTCCCGACAGCATTCGCGGCGGGCAGCGCTTGACGGGCATGTCCGCTCATCAGGCCCATTATCCCCTAGCCGGTTCGCTGTTCTCCTTTGCGCAGCATGGGCAAAGTCGCGCTTGGATCAGTGACCTTCTCCCCAACAC
>SXZN01000173.1 GCA_005787865.1 Opitutaceae bacterium
GGCCGGCCCGCGCGGCCAGCGGCCGGCGAACCGCTACCGCGACATGCCGCAAAACGGAAATGACGACCTGGGTTTCCGGCTGGCCCTGGTCCCCGACCGCACCCCGGCCGGCCCGTAATCGGTCAGCAGATAATCTGCATCCGGCTCACCAACCGGCCATCTGCGGCGACAGTTTGGGGGAGACAAACGAGCTGAACTCGATCGCGCGGAGCCCGCTCGCCGCCAGCGCGGGCTTCAGTATCCGCGAGCGGCGTTAGTGCGGCGGGGATCAGCGTAGCCCGTATAACCACCGGCTGCGTTGACCTCGATCGCGTTGATGCCGCCAAAAATTTGGCCGGCGCCGGCGGGCTCAGCTAATTCAACTTTCCAGCCGAGGCGGCTCAGGGCCGCTATATCGGCGACGGGCAAGGAAGCTTCTGCTTGCAGCGACTCCTGGTTATCTTTTCGCCAATTCAGTTCAAAATGGATGCGGGTGTCACTGATCGCCTCGCGCAGTGGGCGATCGAACGCCAACCGATCGAGCAAGGCTTGCAAGAGCGCGGTGGGGATCCGCGCTGCCCCTGGAATACCAATCGCCAAAATCGGCCGCCCCGAGCGGAAGACGATCGTGGGCGCGATTGTGCTGCGCGGACGCTTACCGGGCGCGACATAATTAATACTCCGCGGATCGGTGTACGCAAAATTACTCATCGAATCATTCAGCACGACGCCCGTCCCGGGCGGCACCACCCCAGCCCCAAAGTGCAGACTTTGCGATTGGGTGGCGCACACGATATTACCCGCGGCATCAGCGACGATAAAATGAGAGGTGGCCGCCATCGCGCTTTCTGAAGCGCCACTATCATCCCACCAAGCCACGGCAGGAACGGCCACAATCGGAGCCCGCGCGCGCCGACGGATCGCGGCGATCGAATCGGGAGCGATCATTTTTTCGTAATTAAAATAAGCCTCAGGTGCATCGCCTAAGCCCCGCTGCACGAGCGGCTGCACTTCGCGCCAGACCCGGCCGATCCGGTCGAGGTTTCCGGCGGAGCGCAGCGGCCCAACCGCAAATGTTTCGTCCTCGAGCGCCTTCATGATCGTTAAAAACAAGGGCGCGCCGTTCGTCGGCGGCGGACTGGCTAACAAGCGATAGCCCCGAAAATCTAAACCGATGGGCTCGACTAACCGAGCTTCATAGTGCGCGAGGTCGTCCAGTGTCAGGGCGCCGCCACCTTGCGCGGAGGCGGCTACGATCGCAGCCGCGACCGGCCCGCGATAAAATCCATCGCGACCGTGCTGCGCTAATAATTCTAAAGTACGCGCCAAGTCCGCGTTGGCTAAATGCGAGCCGACGACCGGCAACTTACCGTCGGGTAAATAAAGCCGCGCGATTTCAGCATCACCGCGCCGAAGTTTTTTCTCCTGCTCGGCAAAAAAAATGCGCGTCTTAGGCAAGATCTCAAACCCAGCGCGGGCCAACTTGAGGACAGGAGCAATATTATCGGCCCACGGCTGGCGGCCCCATTTTTGGTGCGCCGTCCAAAGACCAGCCGCCAGTCCCGGCACGCAAACCGAACCATAACCGTAGCTACGATCTTCTTCGGGGCGGCGCAAATAGGCGGTCACGTCGAGCGAGCCCGCCGCATCCATCGCATCCAAAGCGTAAGTCCGCCCCGAGGCAGCCTCATAATAAAGCAGCATGAGCTTCCCGCCCAGACCAGAGCTGTATGGTTCAGCCACACCGAGAGCGAGGGACACCGCTACGGCGGCATCGATGGCGTTGCCGCCGGCCTGTAAGATATCCACTCCCGCTTGCGCGGCCTGAGGATGTCCGGCCACCACCATCCCATGCGCCGCCTTCACGACCTCGACCGATACCGGTACGTTGGCCCAGGCATTAACCCCTAAGAGGGTAAAAACCAGCGCGACCGTGAAAGACCGCCGCCAGCCGGATAACGAAAAAGAGGCGCTCATAGTGGAGTATAGCTTACGGTATTTGATAACATGATCGTGATAAACACGAGGCAGGTTGTCATCGGCCCCAAATAAATTTGCCCGGTTAAACGGTAAAAATAGCGATTAAAATAAGGGAGCACGAACATGACCGGGACGATCGCAAAGAGGAGATTGATGTAAAGCCACCCCTCCGTCCAGTACACCGTACCGCGCACCGCAAAGGTCAGGTATTGAACTAACACAATCAGCAGGAGGCCCAGCGAATTAGCCAGCCCAGCCACCAGCATACTCTTCCACTCCGCTCGACCGGCCCAACACAGCGCGCGGTTGACGCGGAGTGAATTCGAAAGAAAGAAAATAAAAAAAGCGGGCGCATACATCAGCAGCAAAAGTAAAACCGCTGGTTGAAAAACCCGCACCCCAATAAAAATAAATCGATAATCAACGTGAAAGAAATAATAGACCGCAAAGAGCTGCAGGAAAAAAGCGGCATACAGGGTCAACGCCAGCAGCGCCGTCCGCCCCAAGGCCCGCGCGCCAATCTTGACGGCCGCAAAGGTCGCCCCGGGGTGAGATTTTTTGCCGAAACCCCACGAGCCTAGGAAAAAAAGCAGGAAGCCCACCAACCCATTGAGCAGGGCCCATAGCATGACGCCGTTGTTCATGCGCTGCGGAAAAAACCACGTCTGGGCGCGCCCAGCGGCGGCCACAAATATTTTTTGCGCTAACTCGGTCAGGGGAATATAAGAAAAACACGCCACCAAAGCCCCCAAGATGAGCAGACCC
>SXZN01000174.1 GCA_005787865.1 Opitutaceae bacterium
CCCATCAGAGAAGCTCTCGGCCGCCTCCGCGGCGCTGGCGCCACCGTTGGCCATATCCAAATCCAGCATATTCATCCGCTCGATGGTGGGCTCGAAGAAATTTTTGCCCGCTACCGCCACATTCTCGTCGTCGAAATCAACGACGAGGGTCTCTACGGTTACGGTCAATTGGCGACCCTGCTGCGTTCGCGTTATTGCAACCCGGCTATCAGCAGCATCACTAAAACTGACGGTCTGACCTACAAAGTGAGCGAGATCGTCGAGCGCGTCGCCATCAAACTCGGCCTCGCCGATACCACCGTCGGCATGCGCAAACAAAGTCTGCTCGCCTCGGCCCTCACCGCCCAGAAATAACCCGCGTCTTTACCCTCTAAATATAAATTTATGTCCGCTCCCACTCTTTCTCCCGCCGTCAGCTCAGCGCCTGAGGCTCCTCGCGCTCCCCTCACTAAAAAAGTCCTCGTCGCCGACCACCCCACGTGGTGCCCCGGCTGCGGCGATTTTGCCGTGCTCGCTTCTTTTTATAAAGTTCTCGAGAAACTTAATTACCCGCAGGAAAAAATCGTCACGTTCGCCGGCATCGGTTGCTCCTCCCGCTTCCCCTACTTCGTCAACACGCACGGCGGTCACTATATTCACGGCCGCTCCCTGCCTTTTGCCGCCGGGATTAGCCTCGGACGCGATGATCTGCACGTTTTTGTGTTTGGCGGTGACGGCGACGGCTTCTCCATCGGCGGTAATCACCTCGTCCACACGGCGCGTAAAAACCCGCGCATGACGTATGTCATCATGGACAATTCGGTTTATGGTCTGACCAAGAAACAAACCTCCCCCACCTCGCCCATCGGCTTCAAATCCAAGACCGATCCGTGGGGCGCTTACGATCAACCGATCAATCCGATGCGCACCCTGATCAATAGCGGCGCCACCTTCATCGCCCGCAGCCATGCCACGCAAGTGAACCACATGGTGGAGATGATGCATCGTGCCGCGCTGCACGACGGCTTCTCGGTGGTAGAAATTTTATCGGAATGCGTGGAATTTTTCGAAGGCGCCTTCGACTCCTCGATCCCGCGCAAGGGCGGCTCGTTCCAAACAATTGACCTGAAGAAAAATGACGGTTCGGCCGAAGACGCCGCCCGCCATGATCCCACCGATGAGCTCGCGGCCCTCCGCCTCGCGCTGGATCCTTGGCCCGGCAAATTCGGTATTTATTACGAGAATAAAAGCCGCCCCACCAAGAACGCTCTTGAGCAAAAACTTATCACCAATACCCGGGAAAAGACCAAAAACGCCAGCGACCTCGAATTGCTGTCGAAGACTTTTGCCCGTATGCGCTGAAGTATTTTCTGCCTCGACGGCCCCCTCGCCCCGCCTCATCCGCGGGGCTTTTTGTTGGCCACGCGCCCCAAGCCTGCTAGCACTACCAGCATGGCGAAGGTTTATTTTTACTACTCGGCAATGAACGCGGGCAAATCAACCGTGTTACTTCAGTCGAGTTACAATTACCATGAGCGCGGTATGCGCACGCTTCTGTTCGTACCGGCCATCGATACCCGCGCCGGACTTGGTCGCGTAAAATCTCGGATCGGACTCGAAGCTGAGGCGATTACGCTCCAGCCCGAAGATAATATTTTTACGCGCGTCTGCACCGAACACACCACAACCCGAGCCGGCGCCGAATCGCCCGCCATCGCCTGCGTCCTGATCGATGAAGCTCAATTCCTCACCCGCCGCCAGGTTGAGCAAGTCACTGATATCGCTGATCAACTCAACATCCCGGTGCTTTGCTACGGCCTCCGGACAGATTTCCAAGCCCAGCTTTTTCCCGGCAGCGCTGCCCTCCTCGCCCTGGCGGATAGCCTGATCGAATTAAAAACGATTTGTCACTGCGGTCGCAAAGCGACCATGAACCTTCGCATTGGCCCCGATGGTCGCGGCGTGAAAGAAGGCGAACAGGTTGAGATTGGCGGCAATGACCGCTATATCGCAATGTGTCGCCGGCATTTTAAAGCAGCGCTCGCGCCCATTTGACCCGCCGCGGCTAACCCACGGCTCAATACCGCCGAGGGGAGTGTTACTCCATAGCAACACCTAGCCCGAGGGCGGAGCGGCCCTCATGAGCATCGCCCATCCTGATTTTAGGTCCGAGCTGCGGAGTGAACTTGCCAAACTACGCCATTTTACGATGAGCTGAGGGACCAACCCCTTCATGCTCTTGCCCATCGCCTCATTGCTCATTTTCATCGGCACTTACACTCCGCCCAAAGGGGAAAGTAAAGGCGTCTACTCACTTCAGTTTAACCCCACCACGGGTGAACTCAGCACTCCCGTGCTCGCCGCGAAATTGTCTAACCCGACTTTTCTCGCACTCCACCCGAACGGCCGCGTGATTTATGCGTTGAGCGAAAGTGATACGGTACGCGGTAAACCCGGTGGCGGCGCCACCGCATTTACCCTAGATCCCGAGACCGGCCAGCTGACGCTCCTCAATCGCCAACCCAGCGGTGGCGTTGGCGGGGCGCACCTCGGGCTCGATCCCGACGCCACAACCCTCCTGCTCGCTAGTTATAGCGGCGGGCAGGTAACCTCCTTCCCCCTAGCGAAAGACGGCCAGATTAAGCCCCCGGCGGACACCCAAATCCTCACCGGTATCTTGGGACCGCAGCAAAATCGCCAAGATAAACCTCACCCCCACTCGGTGACCGTTTCCCCCGATGGCCGCTTCGCTTATCTCTGCGATCTCGGCCTTGATAAAGTGTTCTGCTACGAGCTGAAATCCGCGACCATGGTTCCCGCTGGTGATTTTTCTACGGCGCCAGGGGCCGGCCCCCGACATAGTAAATTCTCCGCTGATGGAAAATTTTTCTACGTGATCAACGAGCTGAACAGCACTATCACGACTTTCACGTGCGCTCCCGCGACCGGCCAACTAAACAATCCCCGTACGGTCTCAACTTTGCCGAAGGATTTCTCCGGCGAAAATACCTGCGCCGAGATTCGCCTGCACCCCAATGGACGCTTTGTATATGGCTCGAACCGCGGTCACGACAGCCTCGCGGTTTTTGCCCGCGAGCCGCGCGATGGTTCCTTACAGCTTATCGAAATTGTACCTTCCGGCGGCGCGCATCCCCGCAATTTTGCGCTATCACCTGACGGGGCTTGGCTGATCTGCGCCAATCGCGATAGCAATAATCTCGTCGTCTTCAAAGTTAATCCTGAAACCGGCCGGCTAACCGCCACTGGCCAGACCGCGACCGTCCCGATGGCCGTCTGCGTACTCTTTACTTCAATCGATTAACGCTCGTCGATCCGGGGGCGCCCACCCCTAGGGCGCTCCTCTAAGTCAAAAAGCCGCCACCCCATCCGCCGGTAAACGCGGCGGACGCAGGTTCAGCACCAGGTAATAGCTGACGACGCCCCACCCAGCGCAGACCAGTAAAAACCAATCGCCGTGCTGCGCATAAAAACTCGAGCGATTACGCCAGCGGATATCACGCGTCACTTCTAGGGTCTGGGATCCGCGAAAATAAATACTCCCTTTTTCATTGAGGAGCGTCGCTCGGATATTACCAAACTCGTCAATCCAACCGCTCCAGCCGCTATTGCCGCACCGCAATACCGGCCGCCGAGTCTCCACCGCTCGCAGCACGGATGAGGCCGCATGCTGATAAGCCGCGCCGCCCTCACCGAACCAAGCATCGTTGGTCAACACCGCTAACATTTCGGCGCCCGCTAAAGTACTCGCGCGCGCGAACTCCGGAAAAATATCCTCGTAGCAAATCAGTACGCCTACGCGCACCTGACCGGATCTCACCGGCACCAGCAAAGGTCGCGCCTCCGTACCGCGCTGAAAATCGCCCCCAATCGGCACTAATTTATCCAGCCATCCCAAGATCGGTCGCAGTGGGATATACTCCCCAAAGGGCACCAACTTGCGCTTCGCGTAGCCTTCCCGCGCCACGCCTGCCACTGGCTCGACGACGAAGGCCCCGTTATACCACGAATCGGGCTCAGACGCTGAGCCCAGCGCGGTGTAGACCGTGCCGACGAGTAAAGGCTGCCCTGTCCGCTTGGCCACGGAGGCCAACCACGGCTCAACATTGGCGTCACGAAATAGCGGCCATGGCACCACTGACTCCGGCCATAAGATAAAATCACCGCGCCCCGCCTTCGGCGCGGCAAAGGTTACTTGTTCGATCGTCTGCAAGACCTCCTGCGCACGCGCGCTGTCCCATTTTTCATTTTGCGGAATGCCGGGTTGCACCAGAGTAACCCGCGCCAATTTCTGCCGTTGCGCCCCCATCGTCTCCGCCAAAAAAGGAAACGAGGCCGACACCAATAACATCAACGCGACCATGAACTCTGGACTACGTTTCCGCAGACCAGAGAATCCCTCGTAAAAAACGCGGTGCGCATAGGCCGCGCCAGCGAGGTTGAAATAAATTAAGATAAAGGAGACCGACCACGCACCGGCATAAGCCGCACTCTGCAGCACCAGCGGCCGCTGCCACTGACTAGCCGCGAGCGTCAGCCACGGGAAGCCCCCGAAAATTACGGTGCGCAGCCACTCGAGCATAACCCACAGTGCCGCCAGACCTAACAATGCGATAATCCGCACAACGGCTTGATGACCGCGCAACCGCGGGATCACCCACCATACCGCCAAATACCAACTCCCAATTAAAAGCCCGATGAAGGATCCCAACAAAAGTGGCCCGAGCAATGTGACATGCCGCAGCCAGCCCAGCAGCGCCACCCACGCCACCACCTGTGCGCCGAGCACGGTCGCGGCGTAAATCCAAAATGGGGGCCGGCGGTAAGCCCACAACACGGCAGGAATAGCGAATGCATAGCCAGCATCGCCGACATTAAGCGGGGGAAAAGCCGCAAAAGTTAAAAATGCCGTGAGCCCGAATACCGCCAAGCCCCCACCCAAATGCGGCCGTCGCTGCCAAAGCGTCAGCCTAGGCTCATAAGGATCAAGCGCGGGAATCGGCGCAGCCGGCATAGGACTTAGGCGGCCCCGTGGCAATTCTTGTACTTCTTCCCGCTACCGCACGGACACGGATCATTGCGCCCCACCTTCGGGGTGTCGCGGCGGATTGTGACGGAAGGAAGCTTCACTTCGCTCTCAGCGGGCGCGGCACTGGCACCCGCGGGGCTTGCATCTGCTTGCACCGCCGAATTAAGAGCGGTCGGAGCCGAGGCCGGACCTTGTAAACGCGCCGAGCGGGAGAGAATCGAAAAAAGATTTTCGAAGGCGTCTCGATTAGTAGCCGATCGGAAAAGGCTCGTGCAAATCTGCAGACGAACATTGTTCATCAGCTCTTCAAAGAAACGGAAGGCCTCGCCCTTGTATTCTGAAAGCGGATCTTTTTGCCCGTAACTACGCAGCCCGATTGATCGACGCAATTCCTCCATTTCGGTCAAATGCTCCTGCCAGTGATGGTCGATCGCATTGATCACGATGTAACGCTCCAAGCCCCCCAAAGCCGCGGGATCTTCGACCGATTCCTTCAGCGCGTAAGCCTGGCTGACGCGCTCGACCAACTGCTTGAGCAAGCCATCAAAATCAGCGCGCTCAGAGATTTCCGCGACCTTAGCGCTGACGGGGAAATGAGAATTAAGCCAACCAACGAGGCTTTCAATATTGGCCGCCGTTGCTCCGCCTTTTTCACCAAAGCCAGCCGCCTCTAACCGCGCGGCCAACTCTTCCTCAATCATCTCAAAAATAACATCCTTCGGGCGTTCACTGTGCAATGCGCCGTTGCGAATCCCGTAAATTACTTCGCGCTGCTTGTTGAGCACATCATCATATTGCAACAAACGCTTGCGCTGAGAAAAATTCTGCTGCTCTACTTTTTTCTGCGCCGACTCAATCGATCGATTGAGCAACGAATGCTCCAACTCTTCGCCTTCCGCCATGGCACCTTCCATGATCCGAGAGGCAATATTCCCTTGCAGGAAAAGCCGCATGAGATCGTCTTCCAGCGAGAGGAAAAACTTAGTCGCCCCAGGATCACCCTGCCGCGAGCAACGACCGCGTAATTGCCGGTCAATCCGTCGCGATTCGTGGCGTTCGGTGCCCACCACAAAGAGTCCGCCTAATTCGCGCACGCCTTCACCCAGCTTAATATCGGTGCCGCGACCGGCCATGTTGGTGGCAATCGTGACTGATCCCTTATGACCCGCGCGGGTCACAATCTCGGCTTCCTGTTGGTGGAACTTAGCGTTGAGCACCGTATGAATGACGCCGGCGCGCTTGAGCATACGACTTAAGACCTCCGATTGCTCAACCGTCACCGTGCCGACGAGCACGGGCTGACCACGCGCTTGCGCTTCCTGGATTTGCTTCACGACCGCCGCATACTTATCGCGGCGGGTCTTAAAAATGGAATCGTTCCGATCAACGCGGATGCACGGCTGATTCGTCGGAATTTGGGTCACTGACAGTTGATAAATTTCGCTAAACTCGGTCGCTTCCGTCTCGGCGGTACCCGTCATGCCCGCTAATTTTTCGTACATCCGAAAATAATTCTGGATCGTCACGGTGGCGTACGTCCGAGTCTCACGCTCAATATTAACATTCTCTTTTGCCTCCACCGCTTGGTGCAGACCATCAGACCAGCGCCGCCCCGTCATGATGCGTCCGGTGTTTTCGTCGACGATCACTACCTTGCCATCCTGCACGACATACTCGACGTCGCGTTCGTAGAGCGAATAGGCCCGCAGCAATTGCGACAGCGCATGAATATCCTCTGAGACTACTTCATACCGCTGCTGCGCTGCTCGCTTGGCCTGCTCTTTCTGTTCCGGCGACTGCGTCGCATCTTTTTCGATATCGATAAAAATAGTGGCAAGATCGGGCAGCACGAAAGCATCGCGGTCATCCGGCCGCAGCTTAGTGCGACCCACTTCCGTTAAATCCGCTTGGTGGTTCTTTTCATCAATGGTGAAAAAAAGCTGCTCCTTGTACTTGTAGAGCTCGTCCTTGTTAAAATCGCTGTGCATCTCGACGTCGGTTTTATCGAGGAGCTTACGCCATTCTGGATTCTCTTGGAGCCGGAGAAGTTGCTTATTCTTCGGCATGCCCAATTTAACCTGGAGCATTTTCATCGCCGCATCTTGCCGCTGCTCGGAGGTTGCCTCAGCCTTGGCAAGGACATCACCCGCTTCTTTTACCAGATTATTGATCTGGCGCAATTGGGCACCGACCAACTCTTCCACGCCAGGCCGCAACCGGGTAAACGGCTGTTCGCGCTCAATCGGGGCGGGTCCTGAAATAATCAGCGGGGTGCGAGCCTCATCAACGAGAATGGAATCAATTTCATCGACGATGCAGAAAAAATGGTCGCGCTGCACTTGATCATCCTTGCGCGTGGCCATGCCATTATCGCGCAGGTAATCGAACCCAAACTCAGAAGCGGTCCCATAGGTAATGCCGCGGTTATACATCTCCCGCCGACTCTCGGAGTGCATCGATTGCTGGATGCATCCGACCGTGATACCCAAAAAATTATACAAATGCCCCATCCACTCAGAGTCGCGGCGCGCTAAGTAATCATTAACCGTCACTAGTTGCGCATTTTTTCCCGTCAGCGCATTCAAATAAAGCGGCAGCGTCGCGACCAACGTCTTGCCCTCGCCAGTAGCCATTTCTGCGATCCGCCCTTCGTGCAGCGTGATCCCACCGATCAGCTGCACATCAAAATGCACCATGTCCCAAGTGAGCTCATGATCACAGACCAGCACCTTACGCCCGCATAGCCGCCGCGCGGCATTTTTAACGGCCGCGAAAGCTTCGGGAAGAATTTGATCCAGCGTCTCCCCTCCCTGAACCCGAGCCTGAAACTCAGTGGTCTTCGCTTGGAGCTGCTCATCGGTGAGCGACTGATATTGCTGCTCAAATTCG
>SXZN01000175.1 GCA_005787865.1 Opitutaceae bacterium
CACCGCTAACGCACTGTTCCAGGCCCACACCGCGACTGGAAAATTAAAGGCCGAAATAATCCCAACCACGCCGAGCGGTTGCCACTGCTCCATCATGCGATGATCGGCGCGCTCGGAGGCGATCGTCAGACCGTATAATTGGCGGGATAAACCCGTCGCGAAATCACAAATATCGATCATCTCCTGCACCTCACCTTCACCTTCCGCTAAAATCTTGCCGGTCTCCAAGGTGACCAGCTGCCCGAGTTCAGTCTTCCGCTGGCGCAGCGCATGGCCGAGCTGGCGGACAATCTCACCGCGCTTCGGCGCCGGCACATTACGCCATTTAAGAAAAGCCTGCTGCGCCGCGGCCACGGTCCGCTCATAATCAGCGGGTGTTGCCGACCGCACGCGGCCCAGCCGGGAGCCATCGATGGGCGAGTACTTATCAAGCACGGCTCCGCTGCCGCCCCAGGTGCCGGAGAAGACACCGGCGTTGACGGATTTCAGCGTAAGGCCGAGTTTGGGTAAAATCGCCTTGGCGACGGCAAGGGCGGAAGCTTGGTTAGCGGAGGCGATGGAAGAGGATTTAGCCATATGATTTGGTTCCGGTGGAGGGCCCAGCTTCCGCTGGGTCGCGGCTCAGCGGGAGCTGAGCCCTCCAATTGCGAATTGATTAATTTCCATACACCTTACCCCCCCATTGGGTGCCGAGAAAGCTTTCAAGCGAAACGGACTCCTGTTGCACGAAACCCGGGCCGAGTTTGCCCTGCGCGAACAGCTCGAGCACGCCGGCAATGCCGGCGGCGGTGGTGAGCTGGATGGCGTTGAGCTTGCGGCCGTGGATCGTGTCGCCGTGCATCTTTTTGATGAAGCTGCGCTGCTTCAGGCCGCCGGCGGCATCATTGCCGACTACATTCACATAAAATACCACGACGTCGGACTCGGTCAGCGGGACCTCTTGATCAAAGATTTGCGTGACGAGCTCCTGACGAGGCGCGAGATTGAGATCCTGCAGCAGAAACTTCATCAAGTCGCGGTGGCCGGGATAACGCATGGTCTTATAATTCAGGCTGCCCACCTTGCCGGCGAAGGTCTGGCACATGGTCGCCACCCCGCCGGAGGTATTGAATGCCTCATACTCGGTGCCGTCTATCGTGATGCGCTCTACGCCGTCGAGCGGCATGGTCGTCACGAGTTTGCCGTCGTGTAATGCCTGGCCGACCTGACAATATTCGTTGATCAAGCCGGCGGTGCTCCAGCTAAGATAATATTTCATCTGGTTGCTCGCGTTGAGTGGGAGTGCGCCAACGCGCATCTCGCAATTGCGCACCTGCGCCAGTGACGAAGCCAGCGCGCCGCCCACAATATTAATGGCCCCAGGCGCAAGGCCGCACTGCGGCATGAAGGTGGCCTGCGGTGCCTTCCTCGCTAATTTCTTAATGTAGGTTGTTGTCGCGACGTCCTCCGTGAGGTCGAAGTAACTAACCCCAGCCTCGGCGCAAGCGCGGGCAATGGCCTGATTGAGAAAATAAGGAGCCGCGCTGACCACGACATCGTGGCGGGCAACAAAGGCGGCAAGTTGGGCCGGCTGCTTGACGTCCACAGGGACAAACTTAGATTTTCTCAGCCCAGTGAGGTCAATGTTGGTACGAGCGTCAGCGAGGATGACACTTTTGCAAAACCGGCAGGACTCGAGGACGGTGGCGATCGTCCCGCCAATTTTGCCCGCGCCAACAATCCCTATTTTCATAAAAAGTTATTGCTTAGGGATTGAACAAGGCGAGGGGCGTTACGTTGCGCGCGCTGAATCAACGCCGAAAGCCCGCCTCGAGTGAGAGTGATCAATGCGGTCATAACAGTCGGGGAGTTGGGGGTTTCTGGCTGGCACGAGGACAGGGTAGGAATTTTAATTTATGACATAAGCTACCAGCCACTCCCATCCAAGCTTGTTCTTACCTCCCGCATAGTCAAAAGACGCATAACTCATACTTCTGAGCCACTATGGCCAACCCTTTAAACTACGCGCTATTCATCGAGAGGCTCGCAAAATTTGCGCCTTAATCATAGCTTATCGCCGAATCATATGAGCGCCACCCCGCCGCCTTCCGCCCTCCGTCAACTCGCCACCCGCCTCACTGGCGAGCTCCACTTCGACGCCACGATGCGGGCCATCTATGCGACCGACTCTTCGGAATATCAGGCCCTCCCCGTCGCGGTGGCCCTCCCCAAAACTGAAACTGACTTGCGCGAGCTCATTAGCTTTGCGCGCGAACACCACTTAGGACTCATCCCCCGCACTGCGGGCACCTCCCTCGCCGGTCAAGTCGTGGGCGAAGGCCTGGTGGTCGATGTAGGTCGGCACCTCAACCAGATCATCGCGATCGATGCCGCCCAGCGTCGCGTCCGTGTGCAACCGGGCGTCGTGCGCAATGAACTAAATCTCGCCCTGAAGTCCCATGGCCTCTTTTTCACCCCCGAGACTTCTACCGCCAATCGGGCGATGATCGGCGGCATGGTGGGCAACAACTCCTGCGGCGCCAATTCCATCATCTACGGCACCACGCGCGAGCACCTCGTCTCTACCCGCGGCTTCCTCAGCGATGGCTCCGCCGTCACTTTCGGCCCGCTCACCCCCGCAGAATTTGCCGCTAAATGCGCCGGCCCCGCCACGCTCGAGACCAAAATTTACTGCACGGTGCGTGATCTTCTGGGCAACGACGCGAATCGTCAGCTCATTCGCGATCATTATCCCAAACCCACCGTCACGCGCCGCAACACCGGCTATGCGCTCGACCGATTGATGGCGTGCCAAGTTTTTGACCCGACTTCCGCCCAGCCGTTTAACCTCTGCCAATTGCTCGCTGGTTCCGAGGGCACGCTTTTTTTCGGCGTCGAATTTGAACTCAATGTCGAGCCGCTCCCCCCACCGGGAGCGCTGATGTGCGCCCACTTCGCGACGATCCAGGATTCGCTGCACGCCACCTTGATTGCGATGCGCCACCGACCCTACGGCTGCGAACTCATCGATCGCCATATTCTCGAATGCACCAAAGCCAATCTTGAACAGGCTAAAAACCGCTTCTTCGTGGAAGGCGATCCGGGCGCAGTGCTCGTCATTGAAATTCGCGCGGAACAACGAGCGACGATCGAAGCTACGATGCGCACCCTTGAAACGGAACTTCGGGCCGCAGGTCTGGGCTATGCCTTCCCCGTACTTTGGGGTGATGAGGCCAATAAAGTTTGGGACCTCCGCCGCGCGGGTCAGGGCTTAATGATGAATGTGCCGGGCGATGCTAAGCCGCGAGAAGTCGTGGAAGATACCGCCGTCGCAGTGGAGGATTTACCCGCGTACATCGCCGAGTTCGATGCGCTCATGCGCGATAAATACGGCATCAGCAGCGTTTATTATGCCCACGCCGGCGCCGGTGAACTCCACACCCGGCCCCTCTTTGATCTCAAGACCACGGAAGGCATGCGCTTTTTCCGGGGCATTGCGACTGATGTCGCCGCCTTGGTTAAGAAATATCGCGGCTCCCTCTCGGGCGAACACGGCGACGGCCGCCTCCGCGGCGAGTTCATCCCCTTCATGGTCGGGCCAGAATGTTACGCCATGATGCGGCGCATCAAAGAAACCTTCGATCCCCACGGCGTGCTCAATCCCGGGAAAATTATTGATACCCCGCCGATGGATACGTCGCTGCGCCACGGGCCCGACCACCCGACGCCGGAATATAAAACATTCTTCAACTTTAACGCCACGCAAGGCGTCCTTCGCGCCGCCGAGAAATGCAACGGCGTCGGCGAATGCCGCAAATC
>SXZN01000176.1 GCA_005787865.1 Opitutaceae bacterium
ACCTACGCGGAAAAATATATTAAGATGATGCCCGATCTCGTCCGCGCGGATGGGCTCGGCTGGGCCTACGGACGCAGCGCCGGCGCTTATGGCCAGATGCATTGCATCACACTCATTTTACAAGGTCTCCGTGATGGCTGGGTGCCCGAGGATCAAAAGAACAAGTATTTTGATATTCTGCGCCGACTCTTTTATTATTTCTTCCAGACCTACCTCGACCAGGAACAAGGGTTTCTGGATATCCGCGATGACGAACGGACGGCCTATACCTCGCACACCACCCGGATGGCCAATTTTGATGCGGCGCGCTACCTTTGCCAATGGTCCCGACTGGCCAAAACCGTGAACCTGCCTGACGCCTTTAAGATCGACCCCATCCGCACCAGCGGACGCTTCGTGATTTTCGATAAGAGCAACCGCAAGGAACAGGGCTTATTTATTTATCGCGACGCTGACTCGGGCCTGCACGTCCAAATCCCCTTGGTTAGCTCGGGCGTCGACTGCACCGCTGACAACCTTACCTTCCCTCATTGTCCCAGCATCTTTGATTGGCCCAACAATGCCTATCTGCCAGTTATGATTCCAGAGCTGACCTTCGGCGAGAACGTCACCCTGCCCGCTTTCTATGGTCAAAAATGCGTCACCGGTCTGGGCCTCAAAAATTCTTTCTACTTCCGCTACGAGCAACCTGAGTTGATCAATAAAAGCGAAGAGATCGTGAAAGGCCTGGGCAGCGTTAAAGTCCAATGGACTTTCACCGGCAGCAAGCTCACGGCTGAATTTGCCTACACGGTCAAAAATCAGGTCCAACTCGAAAAATTCCGCATGGCCTTGGTCATCGGCGCGCCACACTCCCGTTATCGCGTAAGCAACTCACCCGTACTCGGGCCGCTCGGCCATCGCTGTTCAGTTTTGAAAGATGATTTCCAAGCTAACTGGGCAGAGACCGAAGTTGTCAGCGCCGACCCAGCGTACAAAACCAATTACGGCAAATTGCACTACATTCAAATGTTCATGCGCGACCACCCGCTCATCATGCGCCCCGGCCAGGTTTACCGTCTTTCAGTCAGCTTTGAGCCCGATCTTACTGCTAGGGGAGCCTAATCAGTCGGTCAGACTAGCTCGGGCGGGCTTGAATAAAAGCCGCCCGAGTAGCAAACATGACAGATTGTTTACCACCAAGTAGTTAGCAGCTAGACCGCGAACGTAGGGTATGTTACAGCCAAGTTAAATCAGGCTCTGCTAAGCAGGCCCATGCTTTGACGGGCTTGCGCGGTCCAATTCAGTGCTATTTATCTGAATCCTCCCTTTTAAGTCGCATGAAACCTACCCCGCAAGACCACGAAAACCAGTTGATGAAGCGCGTCCATCGCGAGCTGATCGATGAATATGATGAGGAGCTCGAGATGGAGCGGGAAGACTGGGAGAAGGTCGACCCTAAGAAACCGGCTAAGCCCGCGGAGGCTGACGCTTCCCGCGAAAGCAGAAATCGCTACTTTAAGGAATTATTTCGACTCCAAGGCGAGCTCGTGAAAATGCATGATTGGATCGTCGATAAGGGGCATCGCATGGTCATTATTTTTGAAGGTCGTGATGCCGCCGGCAAGGGCGGCGCGATTAAACGCATCACGCAACGTCTTAACCCGCGCGTCGCGCGCGTCGCCGCGCTACCGACGCCCTCAAGTCGCGAAAAAACCCAATGGTATTTTCAGCGCTTCATTGCGCATCTCCCCGCAGCAGGTGAAATGGTTTTATTTGATCGCAGTTGGTACAATCGCGCTGGGGTTGAGCGCGTGATGGGCTTCTGCTCGGACGCCGAGTATGAGGAATTTTTTCGTTCGGTACCTGAATTCGAAAAAATGCTGGTTCGATCCGGCATTCAAGTGATCAAGTATTGGTTTTCCATTCCGGATGAAGAGCAGGAATTCAGGTTTCGTTGCCGGATTAATGATCCCTTAAAGCAATGGAAACTGAGCCCCATGGACCTCGAGTCTCGTAAGCACTGGGAAGATTATACGAAAGCCAAAGAGAAGATGTTTGAACGCACCCACATTCCAGAGGCTCCATGGTGGGTGGTGCAAGGTGGCGACAAAAAAAAGGGGCGGCTCAATTGCATCCATCATTTACTTTCTCAGGTCAAATACACCGAAGTCGCTCATGCCACCGTCAAGCTGCCTCCGCGGGTGCGGCACCCCAATTATCGCCGCGAGCCAATTGCTCCAGAAATGGTGATTCCGGAGATTTATTGAGTCCCGGTACGACGGGTTAGCTCGCTCCCAGCTAACCGCGGAGATTGCTCCACTAATTCACGCAAATCTGCCGCTACTTGCTTGTGACTGACATCATTTTCGGAAGGTTGCAGAGTTAGGCAAAGGCGCAGCGCGCGTTCACCTTGGGGCCGGCCCACCCCCGACGCGATGGCTAGTCGGCCCGAGGCCACATTAGCACCATAATGGCGGGGGTTATTCGCTAGCACGATAGCCAAAGCGGCGGCGGCCTGCGCGGCGTGCTGCTCATGGGCATAGAGCACCGCTAAGGCATAAGTTCCTTGGCTGGGATCACGCCGGCGAATTTCCTCTGCTTCGTGGTACGCTCGGGCCATCCCCCCACCTAACAGTCGAGGGACA
>SXZN01000177.1 GCA_005787865.1 Opitutaceae bacterium
GAGCGCACGCACTGGTCTTTTGTGCCCGCCAAACGGCTCGGTTTACCGCTGAAAGACATGACCCCCGGACAGCAGGCACTCGCCCGAGCCCTCCTACGTTCTGGGCTCAGTCAGCGCGGATCGCTGCAAGCGGAGACGATCATCACCCTCGAGAATGTGCTTCGCGAGATGGAGCATGATCCCCTTCGCCGCGATCCAACGCTCTATTACGTGACGCTTTTTGGGGAACCGGCTTACCCGCCCTGGGGCTGGCGCTTTGAAGGCCACCATCTGTCGCTCAATTTCACGATCCCTGATGCTGAACATATCGTCGTCACCCCCTCATTTTTCGGCAGCAATCCGGCTGAAGTCCGCACGGGCCCACTACTCGGTACACGTGTGCTAGCAGCCGAGGAGGATCTGGCCCTAGAATTCGTCAATTCGCTTGATGCGACCCAGCGAGCGAGCGCCGTGATTGCCGCCACCGCACCGCATGACATCGCGACGGGCAACCGAGTACGCGTCGAGCCCTTGGCTCCCCTCGGTCTAGCCGCCACGGCCCTGACCCCCACGCAACGCCAACAACTCCGCGCCTTACTCCAACTTTATTTTGATCGCTATCGAACAGCGATCGCCGCCCCCGCACTCGCCACCGCCGATCTTGAGGGCATCCATTTCGCTTGGGCCGGAGTGCTCGACCGCAGTGCGGGGCACTACTATCGAATTCAGGGCAAGACCTTCGTCGTCGAGTTCGACAATACGCAAAACAACGCCAATCATATTCATACCGTGTGGCGCAATTTTACCGGCGATTTCGCCCGCGATCTGTTAGCCGAGCATTATGCGCACGATCATGCACCCTCAACCCTTCATAACGGTGGCGCCAAAAATTAACGCGATCACGACGCCAAAAAATTAGCCTATTTTTTATTAATAACCACCACCCCCTACCCATGCGCTCACTGCTCTGCCTGCTCCTCACCACCTACGCCGCTGCTTGTTTTGCCGCGAATCTTCCGGCGCGCAAAATTCTTTTTTTCACTAAATCATCCGGCTACGAGCATGCCGTAATTTCTTATAAAAACGGCTCGCCCAGTTTTGCGGAAAAGCAACTGCTCGCACTGGGGGCGGCGAACAATTGGGAATTTGTTTTCTCGAAAGATGGTTCCAAATTCTCCCCCGCCTACTTGGCGCAATTTGATGCCGTGATGTTTTACACCACGGGCGATCTTTGCGCGGAAGGCACTGATAAAAACCCGCCGATGTCCCTCGCCGGCAAGCAAGCGCTTTTTGATTTTGTGCGCAGCGGCAAAGGCTTTGTCGGTACGCACTCCGCTACCGACACCTTTCACACGGGCAATGAGGCCGGCAAAGGGCCCGATCGTTTTGCCAATCATGGAGCGCAGGCGGATCCATATGTCCATTTTATCGGCGCGGAATTCATTCGCCACGGCAAACAGCAAGTCGGCCGCAATCAAGTCATCGATCCCAGCTTCCCCGGCTTTGAAAATGTGGGGACCGAATATAGTTTAATGGAGGAGTGGTATTCACTGAAAGATTTCGCCGCTGATCTGCATGTGCTCACTGTCTTCAATGATCCCGCCCTCGAGGGCGACGATTACCAACGGCCCCCTTTCCCCAACACTTGGGCCCGCTACGAAGGCCAAGGGCGCGTCTGGTACACCGCGATGGGCCACCGCGAGGACATCTGGACTAATCCCATCTTTCAGCAAATTTTGACCGGCGGTCTCAAGTGGGCCCTCGGTGATGCCCCCGCCACTAACATGAGCCCGAATTTACGGCAGGTCGCCCCTCGCGCGATGATCAATCAACCGTTCACGCCAAGCCCCAAACCGGCGAGTCCTATACCTGCCGCTGCCTCCAGGTAGATCTCGAAGGCGACTGGCGAGCCTAGGGTAACTTTACGACTAACCCCATGAAGAATCTACGGTTCCTCCTCGCGGCCATCCTCCTGTCGACTGGGCTGCTTCCCGCCGCGGATAAACACATCGTGCTCATTGCCGGTAAGCCTAGCCATCCGCCTGGCATGCATGAATTTCATGCTGGTCTGCTCCTGCTGCAACAATGCTTGGCGCAAACTCCGGGCGTAAAAACAACGGTGCATCGCAATGGCTGGCCGGAGGCGCCCGACGCCTTCGACGGCGCGGATGCAGTGGTGCTTTACTGCGACGGCGGCGATAAGCATCCCGCCATTCAAGCTGATCATCGCGAGATTTTCCGTGCCCTCGCGCAAAAAGGCGTCGGCCTCGGCTTCATGCACTACGGCGTCGAGATTCCGGCAAAAAATGGCGGATCAGAATTCCTGCAATGGATCGGCGGCTACTACGAAACGAACTATTCCTGTAATCCCATGTGGTCGCCTGATTATCAGCATTTCCCCGACCATCCCGTAGCCCGCGGGGTCCAACCATTCAGCAACCGCGATGAATGGTATTTCAACCTGCGTTGGCCCGAAAATCCGCAGGGCCTCACGCCAATCCTGACCGCCCAGCCCTCGACGACTGTGCGCGGCGGCCCCTACGTTTCACCCAAGGGACCTTATGCCCATATCATCCAAGCGGCGGGGCGGGCGGAAACCATGATGTGGGTCTATGACCGCCCCCATGGGGGCCGCGGCTTTGGCTTCACGGGCGGCCATACGCATCTCAATTGGGGGGACGACAATCAGCGCAAAGTTGTGCTGAATGCATTACTCTGGATCGCCCACGTCGAAGTGCCCCAGACGGGCGTGGTGTCGAGCGTCACCGCGGCCCAACTGGCCGCGAATCTTGACCCCAAGCCCAGTCCCAAGAAAAAATAATAGCGACCGCGCGGTCCTGAGCGCGGCTCGGGCTGAATGGCTAACCCTTATCATTCCCACCCACCCCACATGAATCCTGCTGAATTGAAAAAAAAGATGGCTGCTGGATTGCTGTCTTTCCCCATCACGGACTTCGATGCCGCGGGCGATTTTTGCGCGGAGACTTATACTCGACGGTTAGAGTGGCTCATGCCTTATGGCGCGACCGTGCTTTTTGCGGCCGGCGGGACGGGGGAATTTTTTTCCTTAACTGCGGCTGATTATCGCGCGGTGGTCAGCACCGCCGTCAAAACGTGTCACCCGCGGGTGCCGATTATTGCCGGAGCGGGAGGACCGACGCGGCAGGCCATGGCTTTTGCGCAAGAAGCCGAACAGCTAGGTGCCCAAGGGATCCTGTTACTGCCCCACTATTTGACCGAAGCGGGGCAAGAGGGCTTGGCGGCTCATGTCGAAGCCGTGTGTCGCTCCGTTAAATTAGGGGTCATCATTTACAACCGCGGGGCCTGCCGGCTGCAGGCGGATACCTTGGTTCGCTTGGCGGAGCGCTGCCCCAATTTAATTGGGTTCAAGGATGGCTTGGGCGAGATTGAGCTCATGGTAACGATTCGACGTAAACTCGGTGATCGTTTCGCTTATCTCGGCGGTTTGCCCACGGCCGAAGTTTATGCGGCGGCCTACAAAGCGCTCGGCGTGCCAGTGTATTCCTCGGCGGTATTTAATTTCATTCCCAAAACCGCGATGGATTTTTATAGAGCCGTTGCGACGGATGATCACGTCACAATGGGACGACTGCTGGACCAATTTTTCCTGCCATTTTTAACTA
>SXZN01000178.1 GCA_005787865.1 Opitutaceae bacterium
GCGTGAAGATGTTGAGCGTGGACAGGTTGTTTGTAAGCCTGGCAGCGTTACACCACACACTGACTTTGAGGCATCTTCTTACATCCTTTCAAAGGATGAAGGCGGACGTCACACACCATTCTTTAACAACTACCGTCCTCAGTTCTACTTCCGCACTACGGATGTAACTGGCGTAGTAACACTTCTTCGGCATTGATGCCTTCAAGATTAATGCCGGCATCGAGACAGATATCGATGTGCTTCTCGACGATTTCGCGCGCCACATCACCGACATTTTTGTAACCCACGCCGGTATAATAAGGACCCTGCGGAGCCGGATAGCCGTCGACCGGAAAGCCCAAGGGGCGACCGTCTTGGTAGAAGAAGTATTCCTGCTCAAAGCCAAACCAAGTCCCGGCATCATCCGGAATCGTGGCCCGCGAATTCGAAGGATGCGCCACGCCCGTATGCAGGAAAGTTTCGCACATCACGAGCACCCCATTGATCCGGGTGCTATCAGGGAAAACTGCGACGGGTTTCAGGGTGATATCTGAACTCTTGCCCTCGGCCTGCTGAGTCGAGCTACCGTCGAAGCCCCAAGGGGGCAAATCGGCGAGAGCCGGGAAGCTGGCAAATTCTTTGATTTGCGTCTTGCTGCGCAGGTTAGCTAACGGGGTGTAGCCATCGAGCCAGATGTATTCCAATTTGTATTTAGCCATATGATTTAAGGTTAAGGGGGAAACCACCTGAACACTGGCGCCGAAACAGCAGCAGGGCCGGGGTAAACTTAAGCCCTAATTCAGCATCTCACGTGCCAGAGGCAAAGAGATTTTAATAACATGACTCAGCTTTTTATCTATTTTAGGCTAAATTTACTCTTCCCCGACCAAAGCGCACTCTTGCCACCGCCCGCTCCCCCGCAAATCGTCTCTCCCCCAGCCCCATGCATGAGGTTAAAGATACCCAACGCGCCCTGGTCCGCATCGGTTTCGATGGCAGCGTCCACAAAACCTTCCGCGGACCGGAAGCTTTTGTGCGTTTTGAGAACGAGGTTAAAGTTCTTCGCTACCTCGAAGCCCGAGGCTGCGATTTCGTGCCGCAGTTGCTGGAAGTGGATGAAACTCACCTAAAAATAACTACCACCAATTGCGGCTCGCGGGTCGACCAACTGAACGCGGCGAGAATGCAGCAACTCTTTGCTGAACTCGCGGCCTTTGGCGTTCGCCACGATGACCCCGAGTTGCGCAATGTCACCTACCGCCGGAGCGACGGGCGCTTTTGCCTGATCGATTTTGAATTCGCGACCGTGTTGAGCGAAAGCACCGCGGACGCCAGCTCCCAGTCGCCGCACCTTCGCTGGTCAGGGCTGACGCATCGCGGCCATGTTCGCCCGATCAACGAAGATCGTTTTCTGGCGCTGGAATTTGATGGCCACGAAGTTCGCTACCTCGGCAAGAACGGTGAGGCCTCTTGGACGAAAGCAGATTTTGTTTTTGCCGTGAGCGATGGCATGGGCGGCGCCAATTCCGGGGAATTCGCTAGCCGTATAACCATTGATAAAATCACGAGCCTGATGCCCAAAAAATTCCGGGGCGCCGCGCCTGGCCCGAATAGCGGCTATGCCGAAATCCTCCTCGAGGCCTTTCGCGAGATTCATCAGGAATTAATTAAGCTCGGCGAATCCTACGAAGAATGCCGCGGCATGGGGACCACGCTCAGCCTGTGTTGGCTGACCCCCGGTTGGGCTTACTTTGGTCATATTGGCGACAGTCGCATCTACCATCTGCCGGCAACCGGGGGACTCAGCCAGCTAACTCACGACCATGGCCACGTGGGCTGGCTGCGCCGTCAGGGCAAACTCACCGAACGTGAAGCTCGGGCGCATCCCATGCGCCACGCCCTGCACCAATCCCTCGGTGCAGAACATCAATTCATCGAACCACAATTTGGCGCCCTCCCCTGCACCCCCGGCGATCGTTTTTTACTCTGCTCCGATGGCCTGATCGAAGGTCTCTGGGACCGGCAACTCGAAGCAATGATCCGTGAGCCTGCCACCACCCCAATCGCGCAGCGACTGATCGAAGCCGCCCTCGAACGCGCCGGCCGGGATAACATCACCGCGTTGGTTTACGAAGCGCTCGCGGTCCCTGCGTCGGAATCGCCCAGTTCATGACGCTTATTTTTGTCTACGGCACGCTGATGCGCGGTGGCCAGAATCACCATTATCTCGCGCAGCAGCAATTTATCGGCCCCGCCTGCACGCGGCCCGGTTTCACGCTTTATTCACTGGGCGCTTATCCTGGGATGGTCGCCTCAACCGATCAGCAGCATGCGGTGAACGGAGAAATTTGGTCAGTGGATGAGCCGACCCTAAAAAAACTCGATGACCTTGAAGGGGTCGCCGAACAGCTCTACGCCCGCCAACCCATCAGCCTCGCCCCGCCCTACGGCCAACCCATGGTCCAAACTTATATTTACCTGCGTCATCTGTCCGGCTGTTCCCACCTAGGCGCAAATTGGCAGTCTCCTAGCTGACCACCATGGTTCCAACCCACGCTCCTCTTTTCGCAAAAGAACTGTGATTAAGTTTTAGGCGTGAGCTTTTTGTGCCCAGCCCCACCGTTCGATCGCTGTCCGCGCCTTTTTTTCGGCAGAAAAAATAATCTCCAGCTACTCCCTTAAAGAAAAAAGCAGATAATCCAAACCAGCCTCTCTCGATGCGATTCCTATCCTTTGCCCTCATCCTAATCGTCAGTGCCGAATCAGCCTGGGCAGAAAATACTCCACTGCGAGTCGCCGCGCTGGAGTTTGCGATCACCCCAACCACCGGTGGGTACACGGCGAGCAAAACTGGGGCCCGGGTGACCAAGGTTGCGGGGCCTTTGAAAACCGCGGTGACGCTGCTGGAGGACGGGGATACTCGACTGTGCCTCATCACATCGCACATGAACTCGCCGAAGGGGGCGAACATCGCCCCGTTGATTCGTCGGGCTGTGGCGGAGGCCCTGGAGATGCCGATCTCCCATGTGCTGCTGATGGTCTCGCATAATCACACCGACCTCAATCTCGTGAGCAATCACCTCGAGGCCTTTTTAACGCTGTCGATGAAGCCGGAAGAGATTCCCACCCCCAAGCTGGAGCCGGTGGGAGAAGATTTTATGCGGCAGCTCGTCGCTACGGCCAAGCAACTGCCTGCGCTGCTGCAACCGGTCAGCGTATGGTGGGCCGTGGGTTCCGAGAACCGCATCAGTTACAATCGCAAAGGCCGCCAGCCCGATGGCACAGCGTACCTCATCCGCGAAGAGGATCGCGACTTGTTGGGAGCAGATTTCAACGGCGACATCGACACGCAGGCCCCCATCGTCGTTTTCAAAAACGAGCGCGGTGAGTTCGTCACGGCGATCACGCAGTTCACCAGCCATCCGTGCTCATGTTATCATCCAGAAAAGCCCATCATCTTCGGCGATTGGCCCCAGGTCGCTTGCGATCATGTCGCGCAGCACCTATCGCCAATGAAACCGATCACGGTGAGCTTTCTGCAAGGCTGCGCGGGCGACGTGAACTCCAAAGGCATGTTTCGCGGTGATGTGGCGCTGTCGGAAAAATATGGTCGCTACCTCGCAGACAGCTACATCGCTGCTTTGGGTAATTTAAAACTCTCCCAGCGCGCCGGACTCGATTTTAGCCTAGAGCCAGTTTCCATCCCGCTCGCTCCCCTGCCCGCTGAGGCCGTCTTGAAAGCTGAAATCGCGGAAATGGAAGATTTCATCAAACGGGCGGCGGCTGGCGATGAAAACACCCTGCTCTGCGTGGGCCAAAATTTTCCGCGTGAGCTGACTCCCGCCTATCGCGGCAAATTAATCGAAATGATCCTGCCGTGGAATAAATGGGCGCTCGCCATGCACCAGCAAGGCCAGGCCGCCACGGTGGCAAAAACGCTTGAGGTTGAAATTCAAGTCTTCCGCATCGGCGATGTGGGCCTCGTGGGCATGCCCTTTGAGCCATTTCAAGGTATTGGTCGCCAAATTCGCGCGGGCTCTGGTCTGCCGCTCGCCATCCCCTGCAGCTACACGAACTTATCATACGGTTACCTCACCGACTCCCCCAACACGGGCGATGTCGAATACCAAAGCGCCCACTATCGCTACAGCAAATACCGGCCGCCTTATGCGAAACCCGCCGGCGATGTGATTGCGATCAAGGCAGTCGAAACCTCAACCGATTTGCCCAATAACGGGCTCTTTTTTGAAATCAGCGGGGATGCGCAGTAATCTAATTTACAACTAAGCACCTCAGGATTTCAGCGCTGATTTTGGCACGCGCTTGACCGTAACAAAACGGGCGCGAAATAATTCTTCCAGTAAATCACGAGTGGCCGACGGAATCCGCTTAACCAAATCCTCGAGCGGGGGTAACGATTCCTCGGCGGTTACCGGCGCCAAATTCTCGGCGAGCGGCGCCTGTCCATAAAACTCCTCCGAGCCGCGCTGCGCCATCAGCAGAGTCGCTTCTTCCTCTGGCGATGGACCGCTGGGCATCGCCTCATCCGCGGGCGTGCCCCCCGCGCAGCGAGCGATCGGCGCATCTTCCTCGTCGGATTCCTTCGGCCCCACCCCCGGCACCCCTCCATTCAAAACACTCGCCCCACCGTCAGCCGGGGTCGTTAGTCGTTTTTTTTTGAGCCTTCGGGCAAACCTTCAGCCAGCGTCGCAATTTCTTTAATCAAGCTGTCAATCGCGCGGGCTCGACTGGCCTCCACCGCCTTGAGCAAGGCTACTTCAAAATTAATTTTCTGGGACAGACCATGCTTCACGCCGTGCTCCCCTTCATGCAGCCCGTCCAGCAACCGCGTTAACTGTTCGGTGGTCAGCGGAGCCCCTAACCGCTCGCTGGTCCCGCCCTGCGCTATTGCCGCGAGCAAAGCCGTCTGCACGTGGGTCTGCAAATCTACCAGTAAGCGAAAAAGGTCGCGGCCATTTTCATCCGCTTCGTCGACCAGCTCGATGATTTTCTTATGATCAGCCACGGCCAGCGCCGCCGCGAGCGCCGCGATTTTCCCCTCGGCGACCAACCCATAGACATCGAGCACATCCGCCTCACCGACCTCCGTGCCGCAAAAAGAAATCATCTGGTCAAAAATAGATTGAGCGTCCCGCATGCCGCCATCCGCCATGCGCGCAATACTGGCCAAGGCCGCGTCACTGACTTTAATCTTATCGGCCACGGCGATTTTCTTCAGCCGCTGTACAATTAACTCACTGGGAATGGGCTTAAGATCAAAACGCTGACAACGGGAAATAACGGTTGCCGGCATTTTCTGCGGATCCGTCGTGGCGAAAATAAATTTCACGTGCGCGGGCGGCTCCTCAAGCGTTTTCAGCAAGGCATTGAAGGAGCCAGCCGAAAGCATGTGCACCTCATCAATGATGTAGACCTTGAAGCGCGCCTGCGCCGGCGCATAGGCCACGGTGTCGATGATGAACTCGCGCACCTTGTCGACTTGCGTATTGGACGCCGCATCGAATTCGATCACATCTAAACAACGACCTTCTGCGATATCCGCACAAATGGGATCAAGCGGATCAAAGCTGGCGTTGGGGCCACCGGTGGCATTGAGCGCCTTAGCAAAAATCCGGGCCGTGCTGGTCTTGCCCGTGCCGCGTGGTCCCACCAATAAATAAGCGTGGGCAATCCGATTGCGCGCGATGGCATTTTTCAGCGTACGCACCACATGATCCTGCCCGACGACATCGTCAAAGGTCTGCGGGCGCCACTTGCGGGCAATGACTTGATAAGGGGTAGCCATGATGGACGCTATGACTGAAAGACCGATGCGATAAAAAATCCAGCCCGCGTTTCTGATTTCTTTCAGGCTTCACCGTTTTAGCCGGGCAGGCTTTTAAAAAAGTGGCTAGGCAATCCACGGCACTGGGAGGACGTCGTCACCGTTGCTGCCTTCCGGCCCTGGCGGGGTTCACGCGCCTACTCATGTATGGCGCCTAGCCAAGGCGGAACGTAGGCGGACACCTTACCCTGACAACTAAAATAAAAAACGCCGGCCAACCCACGCCACCCTGAGCTGGTAGAAAAAATAACCGCAGCGAGCCGACCCCGATCAGTGATGCCTTGGCTTCTCTGAGGGCGGACCATCGCCGGGCGGCAACGGCGACCCGCCGCTGGGGCGGGGCGCGTTGGGGCCACCGGGCGGACGATCATGGCCCAACCGTTTAGCGCGGTCCCGCATTTCTTTGTTCATCTGCTCAAACTTGGCGCGCTGCGCCGGACGCAATTTATCGGCAATTTCTCGTTCCATCTGTTCCACCCCACTCTTGGTCTCAGCCAGAGAAAAAGCCCGTAGCCGATTAAGCTGCTCCATGTTGCGACGGACGATCGGCCGCAATTGGTCAACCTGCTCCGGCTGTAAATCCAGCCGATCGACCAGCCGCTTCAAATGGAGTGGAGCCCATTGCTCTGGTAGCGGACGTTTCGCCAACGCGGCTCGGCCAATTTTCCGCATGACCAAGGCGCCCGTCACACTGCCCGCGATAAAAATACCGATTAAGAGAAGAATTAATTTCCAGGGTTTATTCATTTTAAGTCAGGTCCAGCAGTTCATTGACGGTATCCGCGTTCGCGTAATCTTCATTGGGCTCAGCGGTAGACACACTATCATCAAGAATTGCGGCCGCCCCACCGAGCGCCACGGCCACCATGAGACCCCGGAATGCGAAACGTTCCATCACCGCCCAAGGGCGCGGGGCTGGCTGGGACCACGCCCGGGCGACGACGCGCGTCGCCAACCAGAGAGGCGCTGACTCCAACTCAGCGGCGGGAGCCTGCCGGGCGAGCGCGGTCAATTTTTGCCAAGAACGATCGAACGGGTTCATGATTTCTCCTTATTAGTTAATGCTTGAAATAATTTCTGTAATTTTCGGCGGGCGCGGAAAGCGCGCACTTTGATGAGCGTCTGATTCCAACCGGTGAGAGCGCTGATCTCGACCATCGTTTTTTGCTCCAAATCTAATAATTGAATGACGAGCTGATCATCCGGCTTAAGCTGCGCGAGCAATTTATCAACCAGCTCGCGCGCGGCTAAGGCATCCCCAGGACGCGGCTTGCGACCATCAGTCAGGACCGCATCAAGCACCTCCGCCTCCTGTTCCGATAAGTCAGCCCAGCGAAATTCCGGCCGGCGCTGCTGCGCGCGCAGCTGATCAATGCAGGTCGTCACCGCGATCCGCGACACCCAGTGCGGGAACGGCACATTGCCCTGATATTGTTCGAGGCGGGTAAACATTTTCAGGAAAATATCTTGCACGAGATCTTCTTCAGCGACGCGCCGCGGAAGCCGAGCGCGCACGATCCGAATAACCAGAGGGTGGAGATGCTCCACGAGTTCCCGCGCTGCCGTTTGGTCGCGGTGGCGCACCAATTCAAGACAGGCGGCCACATCAAAAGCGGCTTCAGCTGGATCCATAGAGAGTTATAAACTAACACCTCACTAGAGACGCGCTACGGGTCGATGGGTTACAGGCCGCGATTTCGCCACGATATGGGCTAAGCACGATCAATTTTATAAAACAGCCAAAGCCCTAAAGCCTGAAAAGCGAGCGTCGGCACCCACATCAGCAGGTCGGGCCGTAAACCGATATAATTATCACACCAGCTTGCGATAATCGTCCCGAAATAATAGGCCATCGTCAGAGCTAAGCCCAGCCCAAGATTGGCCGAGGTTTCTTTACGCGAAGCCTTGATCCCCAGAGGAATAGCAATGAGCGCAAACGATAAGACGGAGAAGGCCGTAGCAAATTTCTCATGCAGGGCAATCTGCACGCGCATCTGTTGCTTGGCTTGCTCCGCGGTCGTCAATTTGGCATCCGGCACGTTCAGCCGGCGCCATTTTGCCACCAGCTGACTAAAGGTCAGCCATTTGTCCTTGAGCCCAACGGTGCGCTGCCCGGTGACCTTATCCAGCCGGAGATCAAACGTTGCTTGATCCCACGCGGCGGCTCCACGCGCCGCGGTAAAATTCTCAGGATCCTGTTCATCCCGCACCTCGGCCGACGTTCGTTCTAAAGTCAGAATTAATTTATTATTCGTCTCATCAAAACTGAGCCGGCCGGAATCAGATCGCGCAAATCGTTTCACCCGATTTTTTGCGTCCAACTCCCAGAGCCAAAAATCTTTGAGCGCGGCTCCTTTCTTTTCGCCGGCGTACAAGACAATCCCCGGAAAATCTCGGATAAAGGTTTTGGGAACAATAAAGCTCAGTGGATTTTGCTGCACGGCCGCCGCCATCTCGCGGTGATAGCTAAGCCGCGCGACCGGCATAAATTGAAAATTGATCAAGGTGCAAAGAATTACCCCAAGAATCGCCGCAAATAATATCGGCGCGGATAACCAGGCCACACTTAAGCCCGCCGCCCGCAGCGCAGTAATTTCGCCTTCCGCGGACATCCGCCCCAACACCAATAAAATCCCCGTCAACATGCCCATCGGCAAGGCGTAGGAGACGACAAACGGGACCAACAGTCCGACCAAGCGCAGGGAGGTATCCCAGGCTAATTGCCCCGCTAACATGAGCGGCAGCAGATCTTTCAACGCGTTGCCCATCATGAGCACAAAAGCAAACAAGCCCACCGCCGCAGCACACGTCAGGACGACGTTCGCAAAAATATGCCGGTGAATGAGGTTCATGCTTGGGCTAAACTTGGGCGGCCGCCGCTAGGCGAGCAATCCCTCTTTTAGCGATGCGTGCGGCGGACGACGCGCTTCATCGCTTGCCAGCTGGCTCCGACCAGCGCAAACCTCGCGAGTCATGATGCCCACCACCAAGCGCGCCCTCCACGGCGAAACGCTCGAATCCCTCACCCTGCTGCTGACCGAGCATGGTCATCCGGCTTTTCGCGCGCGGCAGATTCTGGATTGGCTTTATAAAAAACGCGTCAGCACTTGGCCTGAGATGACTAATCTTTCGGTGCCGCTACGCCAATGGCTCGACGATACGTTCGAGCTCAACCCGACCGCCTACGTCCTCACCAAACAATCAGAAGATGTGACGGATAAATTATTACTCGAATTAAGCGATCAAACCCTCATTGAGACCGTCATCATCCGCGCCCCCCAATTGGGCGTCGGCCAGGAAAACTCGCGCAAAACCATCTGTATTTCGACCCAAGTGGGCTGCGCCATGGGTTGCAAATTTTGCGCCTCGGGCCTGGAAGGCCTGAAACGCAACCTGAGCGCGGGCGAGATCGTGCACCAACTGATCCAAGTCTGCCGACAAGAAGATGAGCGCACGCCTCGTGCCCGGGCAGAACTCGCCTCTTTTGATAATCTGGTCGTCATGGGCATGGGTGAGCCGCTGCACAACTACGATGCCATCATCCGCGCTCTGACCATTCTGAATGCAGAATGGGGCCTAGGATTCGGCGCCCGCCGTATCACCCTCTCCACGTCCGGACTCGTCCCGCGCATTAAGCAACTCGCGGATGAACCCCTCGGCCTCCGCCTCGCGATTAGCTTACACGGGGCCACCGACGAAGTCCGCGAGCAGATCATGCCCGTCAATAAAAAGTGGCCGTTGCGCGAATTGTTACCGGCGGTAAAAGAATTCTCGGAGAAAAAAGGGCGCATGGTCACCTTGGAGTTTATCCTCATCGAGGAAATTAACGACTCGCTCGAACAGGCGGAAAAATTACGCGACATCGCCTACGATCTCCACGCGCACGTAAATTTAATTCCCTATAATACGGTCGAGGGCCTGCCATGGAAACGCCCGAGCCTCACCCGTCAGGAAAAATTTGCCAAAATTCTTTTTAACGGCGGCGTCTCCGTGACCCTTCGCCGCGAAAAAGGCCACGCCATCGATGCCGCCTGCGGCCAACTGCGCTTAAAGACTGAGCGCGCCCGCGAAGCTGCGCCTAGCCAGGCCTAGCCCAGCACTGGGCGGCTCCCTCGCGCACCCGCTTAGCACGAGCACTCTTAGCTTTACATATCATCAAATACAGATGTATTGATATTTAATGCAACCCGATCGGTTAATCTCTCATTTACTAACCACGCAGCCCATCGTGCGCTCGTTGGAATTCTTTCCACCAAAGGATGAAGCCGGCCTTTTGACCCTTCGCCAAACGGCCACGAGCCTGCAGCGCATCGCGCCGGATTTTGTTTCTGTGACCTACGGCGCCGGCGGCACCACGCGCGATCGCACCGCCCAAGCCAGCGCGATGCTGAAAAATGAATTTGGCTTCACAGTTATGCCGCACTTGACGTGCGTGGGCCACTCGCGCGCTGAGCTTGGCGCCGCCGCCGACCAATTGCACCAAGCCGGCTTTCGGAATATCATGACGTTGCGCGGCGACCCACCGAAGGGTGACACCGAGTTTCGTCCAGCGCCCGACGGTCTGAGTCATGCCAGCGAACTGGTGCAGCTACTAAAATCACGCCACGCCGACTTTTGCTTGGGCGTAGCGGGCTATCCCGAAAAACACCCGGAATCCCTTTCCCTTGAGGTCGACCTCGGACACCTCCGTCGTAAAGTCGATGCCGGCGCTGCGTTTATCACGACTCAGCTTTTTTTCGATAACACCGTTTATTATCGATTCGTTGAGAAATGCCGGGCCGCGGGAATTACGGTGCCCATTGTGCCTGGGATCATGCCCGTGCTTTCGCTCAAACAGGTACGCCGCTTCACGGAAATGTGTGGCGCGCACCTCCCACCCCAACTCATCACTCGACTCGAAGTCGCCGCCGAAAATCCCGACGTGGTTGAAATGATCGGCATCGACTGGGCGCTCGACCAGATCCGCGGACTGCTGGCTAACGGCGCACCGGGGTATCATCTCTATATCATGAATCGAGCGAGAAGCGCGCTGGCTCTCGCCGCAGGATTAGCGGCGTAGCGACTGACAGTCTGTCGATTCGCGAGGCGAGATCGACTAGCCGCCGGCCAAGACGGGACGGAAACCCGCCTCCGTTAGGATTTTGGCGACGATCTCACGGCGGTCTCCCTGAATTTCGATCCGCCCGTCTTTAACCGTCCCGCCGGCTCCACACGCATTGCGCATTTTTTTGGCGAGTTGCTCTTTTTCGGGCAAACCAATACCTGTAAAATTCGTTACGACAGTGACTGTCTTTCCGCCGCGCCCAGCAGTTTCACGGAGAATATCCACCCGCCCACGATTTTTCGTAACGGCCTGCGCGACCGATGGGCGACTCACCCCACCAGTCGGAGCAACGGGTAAACCGGCCGCACTGAGCGCACCAAAAGGGTTTTGCCCTAGCGTTTGGCCGCCCTGCACCGAAATTTTATGCCCATCATTCATCAATGTCCGCCGCAGCCTCCCGGGGGCGAGGCGGGTTGCGCGGTCAGCTCAGCGCCACCCCCTAAATAAGCCAAAGCCTTCGCGTAGCTGCGTCCGGCTAAAAAATGAACTAGCTGCGGGTGCAAGCTCTCACGGTGCGTTGCCAATAATTCTTCAAGCTGACCGAGCGTTTGTGAAATAACAGCGCCGTCGGCCTGCTTAATCCCCGCATGCAGCTGGATCAGGGCGATTTTTATTTGAGCTTCGGGCATAGCGGCAAGCGGACGTAAAATGAGCGGTCAATTAAATGAATCTGATTTGCTCGGCACTAAGCGGGCGAGCAGATTTCTGCTCACTGAAGATGATGCTAATTGAGAGGCAAGCAGGATCACGGGCCGAGGTGAGCCACCATTAAATGAGTCGCTGGGCACTCGCTTTATTTCTTGAGCTCCCTCGACGGCCCCGCCTACGTCGCGTCTGCTATGAACCTCCTTCACCGCCGCTTGGCCCCATGAAAAAACTCATCCTCTGGGATATTGATGGCACCATTATTGTCTCCCACGGCGCCGGCGTGCGCGCGATGGAGAAGGCCCTCACCCAACGTTTCGGAAAAATAGGTGACCTCACCCAAATTGATTGGGCGGGCCGCACGGACACTTGGATTACCGGCGAAGTTTTTCGCCACGTCGGCTTGCCCGATACGCCGCAGAATGCGCACGATTATCTGGAGACGTATTTACAAATCCTGCCGAAAGAATTGCGCGACGGCCCACCCGGCCAAGTCCTCCCTGGGGTGCGCGATCTGCTAGAGATTTTGCACCAACGGACTGACGTGGCCCAAGGGTTACTGACCGGCAACCTGAAGCGCGGGGCCGAAATCAAGCTCACCCACTTTCAGGTCTGGCACTATTTTGCATTTGGCGCCTTCGCCGATGATAGCCCACGGCGCAATGACCTCGGCCCCCATGCCCTGCGCCGAGCCAAAGAACGCCACGCCATTGATTTTCGACCGGAGCAAACGGTCATCATCGGTGATACCCCGCACGACATCGAATGCGGCCGCGTGATCGGCGCCAAGACCATCGGGGTGGCCACCGGTCGCTACAGTATGGCCGAATTAGCCGCACATCAACCTACGGCCGTATTCCCCAATTTTGCTGATACCGCGGCCTTTCTTCACCAGATGGATACATGGTGAACAGAGCCCAGCCAACGGGCACCACGCATAGAAATTAGTTTGCGGCCATTCCTACGCGTAGGAATAACGGCTGTCGTCACTTTCGCCAAAATCTATTCTTCGTTGTTATGAAAAAATTCACCATCGCGCTGGGCTCCGATCACGCGGGCTTTGCTTATAAGGAAAAGATTAAAACCATGCTGCTCGCCGATGGACACACGGTTCGCGACTGCGGCACGAGTTCTGATGCCCCCTGCGATTACCCTGATTTCATACGCCCCGTAGCCATCGCCGTGGCCTCAGGCGAAGTCGAACGCGGCATCATTTTGGGCGGCTCCGGCAACGGTGAAGCCATCGTGGCCAATCGCATCAAAGGCGTCCGCTGCGGCCTCTGCTGGAACGAACAAGTCGCGATCTGGAATCGCTCCCACAACGACGGCAACTGCCTCTCCCTCGGCCAACGGACCGTCACGGAAGAGGAAGCTTTGAATATCGTTAAAGTGTGGCTCGAAACCGCTTTTGAGGGCGGTCGGCACTTAGCTCGAGTTAATAAAATTGATCTGGCTTAATGAGTTAGGATTATACCAAGGCTTTTTCGTATAAATGCTTTGACATGAAACCATTGGCTTAAAGTATCGTTTTCATGGGAACTCGACACCGCGGCACAAACGAGGAAATCAATGCCCTCAATGCCTTCATTAAATTAGCGCGCAGCGCCGAGTCGGTCACGGTCCGCATCCAGACAGCCCTTCCAGCAACGCTCACAATTACGCAGTTTGGTGTCCTCGACGCGCTCTATCACATCGGCCCACTCTGCCAGAGTGAACTGGCCGAGAAATTATTAAAGAGCGGCGGAAACCTAACCCTCGTGGTCGATAATTTGGAAAAAGCCGGCTACGTGCTCCGGGAACGCGACCCGGCTGATCGCCGCTTCGTCGTCGTTAAATTGACGGAAAATGGCCAAGCATTCATCGCTAATTTGTGGCCCAAGGTGGTGGGTAAAGTAACTCGCGAGATGAACGCCCTTTCCTTCACCGAACTGGCCGACCTGAGCCGGCTTTGCAAAAAAATCGGCCTTCAGCGTTGAGCTAATATTCATTTTATTAAAGCCGGCATGCACTCGACCACCACGCACGGACTGCATCACATCACGGCGATTTCTTCCGACATCAGCCGCAATCTGCGCTTTTACACCAAGGCGCTGGGGCTGCGTTTCGTAAAACAATCGGTGAATCAGGATGACCCGGGCACCTATCACCTCTACTACGGCAATTATCTTGGTTCCCCCGGGACCTGCCTGACCTTTTTCCCGTGGGCTGGACTCCAGCGGGGTCGGCCCGGCACCGGCCAAGCCTACGCCACAAGTTTTGCCGTGCCGAAGGGATCGCTGGATTTCTGGCAGCAGCGCTTCGCGCAAATGAACATCAAACACCTCCCGCGAGAAAATCGCTTTAGCGATGAGGTACTTCCGTTCTTCGATCCCGATGATCTCCGTCTTGAATTAATCGCCACCAGCGAAACCGATTCGCGACCACCCGCACCATCCGAGGAGGTGCCGCTTAAAAATGCCGTGCGGGGATTCCACAGCACCACCCTAGCCCTCACCTCAACCGCCGCGACCGCCGCGGTGCTCACCGACTCCATGGGCTATCGCTTAATCGCCCAAGCCGGCTACCGCACTCGCTACACCGTCGATCAGGGCGGACCCGGCACCTATGTCGACTTATTGACCGATCCGACTTTGCCACGCGGCTTAAACGGCAGCGGCACGATCCACCACGTCGCCTTTCGAGCCAACGATGATGCCAATCAATCTGCGGCGCGCACTGTAATCGTGGCAAGCGGCTTGGCCGTCAGCCCCGTAATCGATCGCGCCTACTTCAAATCAATTTACTACCGTGAACCCGGCGGCGTCCTTTTTGAAATCGCGACGGACCAACCGGGCTTCACCATTGACGAATCACCAACCACGCTCGGCACGCGACTCTCCTTACCGCCCCACCTCGAACCCCATCGTGCCGCGATCCAAGCAGCCCTCCCCAAACTTATTTAAAGCGAAGCGCTCACCCCTGAATCGACGAGCTTCACTCTTGTCATTCTGAGCGCAGCCCAGAATCTGGCCCCATTCCATGTCGCAGCCTGCCTCCCCTCCCTCGCCCGCCCAGTGGGCCGCGATTCGCTGCTTCGCGATGGATGTCGATGGCGTCTTAACCGACGGCACGGTGGCCATCTCTAGCGATGGCGTAGAAACGAAAAATTTCTCCATTCTCGATGGGATGGGCTTGGTCCGCTTACATCAAGCGGGGGTCATCGTCGCGTGGATCTCTGGCCGCGCCTCGGAGGCCACGACCCGCCGCGCCAAAGAACTCCGCGTGCCTCATCTCATCGAAGGCCGCACGGACAAATTAGTAGCCCTCCAAGAACTCGCGACCCAGTTGGGCTTCAGCGCCGCCCAAATTTGCTACATGGGCGATGATGATATCGATGCCCCAGCCATTACTTGGGCTGGGATCGGCGTCGCTCCGACTGCGGCCATGCCGACCGCATTACAGGCCGCGCGCTATACCCCAGCGCGGCCAGCTGGTCACGGGGCCGTGCGAGAAATCTGTGAACAAATCTTGGCCCAGCGTGGTCCATGACCTCCCCGTGATCCCTTACCTGCGATTTTTTATCCTCCTCCTCACCCCGCTCGCGGGGGCGATGGGTGCCACTACGCAAATCTCCGGCAATCGCCCCATTATTAATTTCAGTCTGCCCCACTTTACCGCAGAAGGCTATCGCGCTTGGCTCGTGCGCGGCTCTGAAGCGCGTTATTTAAATCCCAATCATATCGCGGTGCAGGAATTAACTCTTTCGATTTTCTCGGGCCAAGCAGACGAAAAAGTGCAGACCATGATTCTCAGCCCCCGTGCCGCCATTCAACCGACAGAGGCCGTCATTACCGGCCCGCAAACGATCCGGGTGATTAATGATGAATTTGAAGCAACGGGGAGCGACTGGCGTTACGCCTACAAGGAACACCAAGTAACGATCGCGCAAAATGTCCGCGTTATTTTCCACGCCGAATTTAAGGAAATATTAAAATGAATCTGCGCCTCCTGCTCCCTCTTTTATTATCCGCCACGATCTGGAGCGCCTTAGCTCATGCCGCAGAGACTCAGCCGACCGTGATCGATAGCGAGCAACTCGATATGCGGAGCACGGATACGCTAACCACCTTCATTTTCACAAAAAACGTCAAGGTCAGCGGCACCAACCTCAAGCTCACCTGCGATCAGCTAACTGTAACCACGACCCGCAAAGGCGATCCCACCGCGACGATCGGCAAACTCGCCCGCTTTAAGTCGCTCATCGCGGAAGGCCACGTCCAGATCCTCCAATCCGATCGTGAAGCCACCTGCGGGCGCGCCGAAGTTTTACCCGATGATAATAAGATTATTTTAACTGATCATCCCGTGATTAAAGATCTCGCGAACGGCGCGACCGCCACGGGCCCCACGATGGTGCTTTATCGGGGCGAACGCCGCGCCGTCATCGAAGGCGCCGAGAGCGCCCCCACTCGAATCACTCTCCCCGCGATTAAAGACTTGGGCTTTGATCAGGAAAAGAAATCCGCGCCCGCCGCCGTCCCTAGCCCTAAGCAACCGTGAGCATGGCTACCACCGCAGAGATTCGCACCGAGGGTTTGGTTAAAATATACGGCCAACGGCCGGTCGTGAACGGCGTCAATATTAACGTCCAAGCCGGCGAAGTTGTCGGTCTCCTGGGACCTAACGGCGCCGGCAAAACCACCACCTTTTACATGGTAGTTGGTCTCGTCCCCGCCACCACGGGGCGAGTTTTTATCCACGGCCAAGATGCCACCCACCTGCGCATGCACCGCCGCGCGCGCCTCGGCGTTGGCTATCTGCCGCAAGAGTCCTCCATTTTTCGTAAGCTAACCGTAGCCGAAAATATTCTCGCCATCGTAGAGACGCTGCCCGTCCCCAGCCGCGAACGCCCCGCGTTAGTGGCCCACCATCTGGCGGAACTCAGCTTGAGCCATTTGGCTAAACAAAAAGCTTACACCCTCTCAGGTGGCGAACGCCGCCGATTGGAAATCGCCCGCGCCTTGGTCACGCGTCCCCGCTTTTTGCTCATGGACGAACCGTTTGCGGGCGTCGATCCCATCTCCGTTGCCGAGGTGCAGAAAATTATTCTTGATCTCAAACGGCGCGGCATTGGCGTCTTGATCACCGATCACAATGTGCGCGAAACCCTGCGGATTGTCGACCGCGGCTACATTATCCACAAAGGGAAAGTCATGACGGAGGGCTCGGGCGATTTCCTCATCAACGACGCGCAAGCGCGCGAGCTTTACCTCGGTCAGGATTTTAATCTGTAGCCTACTGGTGTCAGACTAATCGCCACGAGTAGGAGCTTGTTGCCGTAAACATCTTAGTCTAAGCCCAGCTCGTACCGTCACCCCCTCGCCCATGCCCACCAAAACCTTTCCCGGCATCACCGTTGCTTATTTCTACGAAACCTATCGTGAGAAGTTGCACCTCGAACTCGTGACCAAAGAAGTTGATTTGGATCGCCTCATCCGAGAGGGCTCGATCAATCGACCATCGCTCGCTCTCACCGGTTTTTTTAAATATTTCGCCAACAAGCGCATTCAGGTTTTCGGCGCGGCGGAAATGACTTACCTCAAGACGCTGCCGCAGCGTCAGCAAATTGAGATTTTTCAGGAGATGGTGCGGCGCGGGATTCCCTGCATGGTGCTGACCCGCAATTACGTGGCGACCCACCCGATGCTGGCGGTCTCCGCGGAGATGAAGCTTCCGATTTTCCGTACGCCCCTCATCACGATGAACTTCGTGAATGCCGCCACGCTGTGCATCGACAATGAGTTCGCCGCCTCCGGGACCGAACACGCGACCACGCTAGATATTAAGGGTATCGGCGTCATGATTCGCGGCGACAGCGGCATCGGCAAATCGGAATGCGCACTCGCGCTGATCGAACGCGGCCACTCGTTGGTCGCCGATGATCTCACCGTCGTCAAATTACTCGATGAACGGGAACTTGCCGCTAGCTCCCGCCCATTGAACCGCGGTTACATGGAGTGCCGCGGCATCGGCATTATCAACATCGCCGAAATGTTCGGCGTTAAAAGCATTCGCCTCGAAAAACGCATCGATCTCGTCGTTTCTTTACGCGAATGGTCACCCGAGGTAATTGAAGAACGCACGGGCCTTGAGGAAAATTATTACGATATCCTGGGCGTGCGCGTGCCCCACATCGAATTCTACGTGCGCCCCGGTCGTGACATTGCCCGCCTGGTTGAAGTGGCCGCGCTCGTCCAAGCTTTAAAAAACATGGGGCATGATCCGGCCAAAACTTTTAACGATCGACTCATCGCCCACATGGCTGACCCCGAGGGGGCTAAGCGGCCGAACCTCAAAGTCCACCTGCCGACCCGCGTTCAGGCTGATGATGAAGCTGAAGACGATGCCACCTGATTCTATGCCGACGCCCCGCCTCGACGCCCGCTCCGCCCACCAACTCCGCCCCCTCACCCTCGCGGCTAATATCGCGCCTTACGCCGCGGGCTCCGTGCTCATCGGCTTCGGTCAAACACGCGTCATCTGTGCTGCGACCATTGAACCTAAAGTCCCCTCTTGGATGCGACAACAGGGCGTCAGCGGTGGCTGGGTGACCGCAGAATATTCCATGCTGCCCTACAGCACGCTCGATCGGAAAGCCCGCGATATCAGCAAAGGCAAAATCGATGGCCGCACCATCGAGATTCAACGCCTCATCGGGCGCTCCATTCGCGCGGTCCTCGATTTAAAGAAATTTGGCGAACATACCCTTTGGCTCGACTGTGATGTCCTGCAAGCCGATGGCGGCACCCGCACCGCCGCCATCACCGGCGCCTACCTCGCCGCTCGCCTCGCGGTGCAGAAACTCCTGCATACCAAAAAAATTACCGAGAACCCTTTCACCGACTCGGTCGCCGCGGTCAGCGTCGGCCTCGTTGGTGGCGAGGCCTTACTCGATCTTAATTACCTCGAAGATAAAGATGCCGAAGTGGATGCCAATATTGTGATGACGGGCCGCGGTGAGTTTGTCGAAGTCCAGAGCAGTGGAGAACAGTCCACCTTCTCTCACGCCCAACTCCAAAGCCTGCTCGGGCTAGCCCAGCCAGGCCTCGCCGAGCTAACGGCGTTGCAAGCTGAATTTCTCCGGCAGCATTTGCCTTAATTAATCGCGGCGCTCAGCTTTTCCGCCCCGCATTTGCCGCTCCGGCCGTCGAAGGAGCCTTCAGGGCGGCGAATTCGCCTTGTTCAGCGTGACGCACGAAACCCTCGGTGACAGACTTAAGGTTTTCCCACCGGCGGCGTATCGATTTGGCTTCATCAGGGGTAATTTGATTATCCGAGGCCGCGAGGGCGATCGCCCCCAACATGTCGGCAAATTCTTGCACGATGCTATTGGTGGAAGGAATTAACTGCTGTGCGTCCGGCTTGACCTTAGGGTTAGCAATATAAAATCCCCCCGCTAACTCACAAACCCACTGCGCAATCCGGCCATCCCCAGTGATCCGCACCAATTGCTCAATGCGGTCGAGGGGATTATTAGCTCCACTGCCCGTACCGTCTACGGGCGGTTCGGCCCATTTATAAATCAGTGAGAGGGATAAGCTCATCTCCGCAGCGATCTGCTTCGCACTCGTCTTCTTCAGCACTTCCTTCAGCAACGCATATGATTCCATAGAGTCCAAGTTGCGGACCCGACCCCGCATGGCAACCCCAGAGCCAGTCACGGCAAGGCCTGCCGCCACCCATTAGTTTACCCCGCCCCAAGCCAGCGAGGGATGAGCTTACGTAAATAATACCAGCCCAACTGTTTTTTCGTGTCATTCTCCCAAGCTTTATGGCAAATCACTGCATCTTTTCCCCATGAACATTCACGAATATCAAGCTAAAGCTATCTTCGAAAAATTTGGCGTGCCCGTCCCTCAGGGTGCGGTCGCAACCACGCCCGCGGGCTTTATCACCGCCCTCGCCCAACTCCCCGAGGGTCCCACCATGGTTAAATCTCAGATCCATGCGGGTGGCCGCGGCAAGGGCACTTTCACCAACGGCTTCAAGGGCGGCGTGAAATTCTGTAAAACTAAGGCCGAGGCCCAAGCCATGGCGGCCAACATGCTAGGTAATACCCTAGTCACCATCCAAACCGGACCCGCCGGTCGCAAGGTTCAGACGATCTATTTCACCATCGCGAGCGAAATTAAAAAAGAATACTATCTCGCCATTCTCCTCGACCGCAACAGCTCGCGGCCCGTCATCGTCGCCTCCACTAAAGGCGGCGTAGAAATCGAGAAAGTTGCGCATGAGACGCCTGAGAAATTATTTAAAATCCTCATCGATCCAGCCTACGGCCTCGCCGATTTCCAAGTTCGCGAACTTATTTTTAAATTAGGCTTCACGGGGATCGAAGCCAAGAACGCCGCCAAACTTATCCGCAATCTTTATACGGCTTTCTGGGAAACCGATGCCGCGATGATCGAAGTTAACCCGCTCATCACCACGCCCACCGGCGACGTCCTCGCCCTCGACGCCAAGGTCTCCTTCGACGCCAACGCCCTCTACCGCCATCCAGAGATTGTCGCGCTGCGCGATCTTAACGAAGAAGACTCCAAAGAAATTGAGGCTTCTAAATATTCGCTCAGCTACATCGCACTCGATGGCAATATCGCCTGCCTCGTTAATGGCGCCGGTCTCGCGATGAGCACGATGGATATCATTCAACACTTCGGCGGCACCCCCGCCAACTTCCTCGATGTGGGCGGCGGCGCCTCCAAGGATCAAGTGATCGCCGCCTTCAAGATCATCCTCGGTGACAAAAACGTGAAAGGTATTTTGGTTAATATTTTCGGCGGGATCATGGACTGCAACGTCATCGCCACCGGCATCGTCGCCGCGGTCAAGGAGGTTGGCCTTAAACTGCCTCTCGTGGTTCGCCTCGAGGGCAACAATGTGGCTGCGGGCAAAGCCACTCTGGCAGCTTCTGGCCTCGCCCTTGTCTCGGGCGACACCATGGCCGATGCCGCTCAGAAAATCGTCAAGCTAGTCGCCTAAGTCCTCTCCCTCCTCCCCTTTTCCATGAGCATTCTCATCACTCCACAAACGAAGATCATTGTCCAAGGCATCACCGGCGACTTTGGTGGCCGTCACGCCAAGCTTTCACTCGACTACGGCACGCAGGTCGTCGCAGGCGTCACCCCAGGTAAGGGCGGCCAATTTTTCGAACACGGCACCCATAAAGTACCGATTTTTAATTCCGTAGCGGACGCGGCTCAAGCGACCAGCGCTAGCGTGTCGGTTATTTTTGTCCCACCACCCTATGCCGCTGACGCCATCCTCGAGTGCGTTGCTGCGGGCCTTGATCTGGCGGTCGCTATTACCGAGGGCATTCCGATTAAGGATATGATCCGCGTGAAACGCGCCATGCAGGGCACCAAAACTCGCCTGCTCGGGCCCAACTGCCCCGGCCTCGTTACCCCCGGAACCGGCAAGGACTCCTCCGGCGGCTGCCGCATCGGCATCGCCCCCGGCTATATCCACAAACAAGGCCACGTCGGCGTCGTCTCACGCTCTGGCACTCTGACCTATGAAGCCGTCTTCCAACTCACCTCGAAAAATATAGGCCAGACCACCTGCGTTGGCATCGGGGGCGACCCCGTCAACGGAACTAATCACCTCGATGTGATCAAACTCTTCAACGCCGACCCTGAGACGCATGGGATTATCCTCATCGGTGAAATCGGTGGCAACGCTGAGGTTGAGGCCGCGCGCTGGATCAAAGCAAATTGCACCAAGCCCGTCGCTGGCTTCATCGCCGGCGCCACCGCCCCTGCTGGACGTCGCATGGGCCACGCCGGCGCGATCGTCGGCGGCGCCGAGGATACCGCGGCCGCCAAGATCGCCGTCTTCAAAGAATGCGGCATCGAAGTTGCCGTCACCCCCTCCGACATGGCCGACGCTCTCCTGCGCTCAGCTAAGGCCAAGGGTGTGACGCTGACCTAATCCACTAGGCTGCATCGACCGTAGCAAGAGCCGGACCCGCGTCCGGCTATTATTGTGGGCGCGTCTTAGGCCAACGTGGCGACGATCGCGTCCCACAAACGAATGCGGGCCTCAATCGAGGCGAGGGCCGCGCGCCCCGCCTCCTGCCATTTCAGCTCATCGTCGCCGCAAAGCCGCTCCACCATCCGTAAAGCGATCGCACCGTGATGACCACCATCGACCTCGATGTGCCGCTCTAAATAATAACGAAATGTATCAAATTTTCCCGGATGCTCGCGGCTTAACCGCGTGACGAGTTGCATGAACATATCCGGAATTAGATCTTCTCGCCCAAAGGTGAAAGCGGCCGCTACTTCATGCGTTTTACCCTGACCGGCCAGCCGAAAGGTTTCCGCAGAAAATTCCGCCGCACCTAAGGGAACTCCCGCCTTCTTGAGTGCCACCGCCGTCGCTCCACCAGCGCGCACGCTGGCGAGGGCCCCGTTGATTGCCGTGGCGCCCGCCCCGGCTTCATGCATCGCGCGCAGATACAGCTCAAAATGGCTTATGCGCGTCCCCGCAGGATCGACGTCTGACTCTTCCCCGCACACAATTTCATTGATCAGGAATCGCACCTCTGCCTCACCCACCGGAACCCAAGGAAGATCGAGGCAGGTCAGGTCGCGCTGGAGCCGCTTGAGGAGCGACATGAAATCCCAAACCGCAAAAACGTGGGATTCCATGAAGCGCTGCACATCATCGAGCGAAGCCATCCGCGCATAAAGCGAATGAGCGAGCAAACGAGCGCGGGCTGGGGCGATTTGGGCACGAATATCATCAAGACGATGCATCGCCTCAGCTTAGCCAACTCCCCTAAAACGCAAATCAGAGAGACTTTGCAGCGTGAAAACATTTCAGCCGCATAATATTCTTTCCGCGTTGCACCAATAAAACGCCTTGAGCAAAAAATTATTTTCCGGTCCTAGCTGACGTAACTATAAATAATGCAACAACTTGCTGATGGGGATGTATTTTTTCGGCGGTGATAAAAAAATTTATCTGGTCTTCCGGTCGCCGGTTTGCACTCTTCGCCTCGCATCAGGAAAGGATCGACTGACAACAGTCGGTTCTGCCAACCGGGTCTAGGAGTGATCACGGTGGTTTCGCGTGACGCAAGTCACCCGGATGTGAGAGGGGTCACACCTTCTAACAAAAAAACTCCTCCTCAAAAAACGGAAAGCCGCCTGATGCTCTCAGGCGGCTTTCGTTTTTTAGGAAACACCCTGGTGCGCGAACGATTAGTTAAAACTCAACCGCTCACGCATCATGTCCAACGTCATCACCCTCGCCGCCCTTCGCATCAGCGAAGCGAATCCCAACCACCACCTCTGGAACAACAACGGAACGTGGTTCTTGCATTATACGGTCTACCCGACCCCTTTCACAAAAGAGCGCATCCGCCGCTCCTTAGGCACCAAGTGTCTCACGACCGCCCGTGAGCGCCGTGATCAGTTTTTTAATCACTTGGCCAAGCAGAGCACCACGCCGACTCTCGCCGGTCAGGTCGCTGTTGCCTGATGAACGAAGCGGGCTCTCGGCTGACGATAACGTCAAACCGAGAGCGACTGCGACCCACCGCGCCCATCAGGGGAGCGTCGCCAAGCGGCGGCATACCGAGCAAGGCTTGGGCGTAAATATCCCCTAGCGCATCATCGTGCGTCGCTTTGGCTCGGGGCGGCGGCAAGGTCTCGGTCGCTGGCGCAGACTACAAACCGACAAAACCGAGCAGGCCCGACCCTACCCCAAGGTGAACACTCTACACGGAAGCAAGGCTGCATCGACCATCCCGTGAATAATTTTTTTGTCGGGCGGGCAAAAAGTTGCCAGAGCCCCCGATAAGCGAGCCTGCCCTCGAACTACGAAATAGTAAGGACACAAGCGGAGCCGACCGGCCTTCGCTACAGCGGCCGGGCTCGGCCGATTTTCTTCGTAGAGCAAGTGCTCGAGCCGTCGCGGCTTTTTGTATTCTTGGAGCAGATGCAAATTGCGCGGGGCCAACTCGAGCGCCTGCGCCACTCCGGCTTGCCACTCTTCGCGCGAACAATCACTGCCCAGCACTACACTGCGCGCGCCCCACGCCGTTTCATGAAAACCAGATATCTTGATAATTAAATCCCGCTCTTTCTGCGAGGCCCCACTGAGCTCGCGCCAGTCATTGAGCAGACGTCCACCGACCCGCGGGCCATCCAGAACCGCTCCGGGCGGAAGCACCGCGGGATCCATCACCCAAGAGGCGGGGATAATCTTCCGCAGCAACTCGAGATGCGGCCGGCTGATATTTTCTGCCCAAAATTCCGGCAAGAGATGATGATGAAATAAAGCCAAAGCCAATTTCTCCTCCTGAAAAGGCCGCATCGGGGGCGAAATCGTCACCGCCCCACTCTGCCAAGCTTCTAAAATATCGGTGGCAATCCGCACATTCGCCCAATCAAAGAGTTCAAAAAAACGATAAATAATATCAATTTTCTCCGGCGTGCCCTCGACCGAAAAAAATAATTCCCCGCCGAGCGGGAAAACATCCTCGGGGCGCAGACAATAAACTCGCCGACCCAGGCGCTGCAATTGCTCGGCCAACCACCGCATCTCGGGACGGTAAGTCGCCGCTTCCTCACTCACGAGAATGACGATGAGCGGGTTTCTCGACTCAGGCCGCAACGTCGCCAGGGCTTGGTAGAAATTTTCCACCATGCGATCACCCGCACCGAGGATCGTCTCACCACCAATGTCCGGCGGCGCCATCGATTCCCCTGGGCTATACAGCCGATTTAAGAATGCCGTCAGCCCAACGCCCCCAGGGACGGAATCCAATTCCGTGAGTACAAAGCCGTCGTCCGTCAATAAAAGGTCAGGGCGGAGCACCGTCGGGAAAGCTCCCCGATTTTTAGGGTCACGCGCATGCTCCACCAAATTAGCCGGCTTACCGCGATCCAAGTAATCAGCCACCCACGGCGCTAATAATGATTTGTTGCGCAGCAAATTTTTTCCAGCCACCGAGCGGAGATAAAGAATCTCCAGCGCTTGATGAAATTCTAAACACGCCGCCCCAATCTGCTCCAACTGGGTAATCTGCTCTGGTGTCAAGGGCCAGGCTTCCGGGGACAACTGCCAGGTCTTATTCTCAAACAGCGACTGGCCATCGAAGGCGGCGCGGAGTGTCTGGTAGGACAAGGCGGACATAGAATGGTAATCGAGCCGTCGCTCGTCCGGTTAGCCGGAACGAGCAAAATCATTAATCATCCATCTGGATATCTTTGTTGCGATGCCGCGGGCAGCCCGCACGCAACCAGCCGTAGATGAAGCGATCGAGATCACCATCGAGGACGCCTTGGGTATCGCTCGTGCTGACGCCCGTGCGCAGGTCTTTCACCATTTGGTAAGGTTGCAGTACGTAGCTGCGAATTTGGCTGCCGAAGCCAATCTCACCTTTCTCGCCATAAAATTTTTCCATCTCGCTGCGCTTATCATCCAACCGTTTCTCGTAGAGGCGGGCTTTCAAGACGACCATGGCCGTCGCCTTGTTCTTGATCTGTGAACGTTCGTTTTGGCACACCACGACAATGCCCGAGGGCATGTGCGTCAGCCGCACGGCCGAATCGGTGGTGTTAACGCCTTGGCCGCCTTTGCCGGAAGAGCGATAGACATCGGTACGAATTTCGTCCTCCGGAATATCAAGGGCGATTTCCTCCGTAATTTCCGCCACGACATCGACCGCGCAGAATGAGGTGTGCCGGCGTTTATTAGAATCAAATGGGCTTATGCGCACCAGGCGGTGCACGCCGCGTTCGGCCTTCGCATAACCGTAGGCGTTCTCGCCCTTGATGAGAATGGTCGCTTTCGAAATACCCGCGGTATCACCCGGCTGCACATCCATCAGCTCAATCGTGTAGCCCTTTCGCTCCGTCCAGCGGGAATACATCCGGAACAAAATATCCGCCCAATCATTGGACTCCGTGCCACCGGCGCCGGCCTGAATACTAAAAATCGCGTTGTTGCGATCAAACTGGCCGGTGAGGAACGAGGCAATCTCGAGCTTGTCGAGATCCTCCACCATCGCCGGCACCGAGACATTCAGCTCTTTGGTGTACTCCTCCTGCTCAGCCGGCGAAGAGGCTTCGATTAACTCCACCATCACGGTGGCATCATCGACACGTTTATTGAAAATCACTAAGCCGCTAATCACGCGCTTCAAGCCATTTACCTTGGCGATGTGCTTCTGCGCCCGATCAGGGGTATCCCAAAAACCTGGCTCACCCATCTGCGCCTCCAACGCCTCTATTTCTCGCTGCTTTTGTTCGACGTCAAAGAAACCTCCATAAGTAGCCGGCACGCTTCTTTATGTTCTCAAGGTGGGAAAAGGTCTCGGGTTCAATCATGGCAATGCCTCAAGCTTGGCACTCGCGCCCCCTCCGCAAGCGGAAAGTCGCTCCCGGCCAATTTTCAGCGCCGCCACCGACCCGTGGCCTGCTCAGCGAGGAAGCTGGCATATGTTTTTGCGATGCCCTCGCGCAGACTGATCTGTGCCTGCCAGCCGAGCGCGGTTAGCCGACCCACATTCATCAATTTACGCGGAGTCCCATCGGGTTTGGTCGCATCCCAAATAATTTTCCCCGCGAAGCCTGTCGCGGCTGCGACCAACTCCGTCAGCTCTTTGATCGTAACATCGGTACCTGTACCCACATTAATCAGGTCGGGTGGATTCGCTAATTTCAGCAAAAAAGCACAAGCGTCGGCCAGCTCATCAACGTATAAAAATTCTCGCTGCGGTTTGCCCGTACCCCAAGCCACAACTTCCGGACGGCCGGCGACCTTGGCCTCATGAAATTTTCGAATGAGGGCCGGGAGCACGTGCGAATTCTGCGCATGATAATTGTCGCCCGGACCATAAAGGTTCGTCGGCATGGCGGCATGATAAAGTACCCCGTATTGCTTTCGATAGTACTCGCAAAGCTTTAACCCCGCAATCTTCGCAATCGCATAAGCCTCGTTCGTTGACTCCAGCGCCCCAGTCAGCAGAGAGCTCTCCGCCATCGGCTGAACGGCTAGCTTAGGATAAATGCACGAGCTGCCTAAAAACAACAACCGGGATACCCCCGCCTGATAAGCGCCCTGAATTGTGTTGGTGGCGATAGCGAGATTCTCAAATAAAAATTCAGCGGGATACGTGCTGTTAGCATGAATGCCGCCTACTTTGGCCGCAGCGATGATCGCGACATCCGGCTTTTCGGTCGCGAAGAATGCGGCCACCGCAGCCTGCTTGGTCAGATCAAGCTTCGCGCGAGTCCGGAGCAATAAATTAACCCCCGGGTCACGCTGGAAACGGCGCACTAACGCCGCGCCAACCATTCCTTGGTGTCCGGCAATGAATAGCTTCATGCGTGCGCTGACTTATGCGGCGAAGGCAAACGAGCGATCTGCGCTTCGCGTTTGGCGAGCTCGAGGTCATGCTCAATCATGATCTTCACCAAATCCTTAAAGAGTACCTTGGGCTTCCAACCGAGCTGCTTTTCCGCCTTCGCGGGATTGCCAATCAGCAATTCAACTTCGGCGGGGCGCTCGTAACGAGCGTCGTGCTTAACATATTTAGCCCAGTCTAAGTCTAGCAGACCGAAAGCCACTTCACAAAATTCCTGCACGCTATGCGTCTCATTGGTGGCCACGACGTAATCATCAGGCTTATCCTGCTGCAGCATGAGCCACATCATTTCCACATATTCTTTGGCGTAGCCCCAATCGCGTTTGGCGTCGATGTTCCCGAGGTAAATGGAGTCCTGGAGGCCTAATTTAATGCGGGTCGCTGCCCGCGTGATTTTGCGGGTCACAAAAGTTTCCCCGCGCCGCGGCGACTCATGGTTAAATAAAATACCATTGCTCGCGTGAAGATTGTAGCTCTCGCGAAAATTTACCGTCAGCCAATAGGCGTAAACCTTGGCACAACCATAGGGCGAACGAGGCCAGAAAGGGGTGGTCTCCGTCTGCGGCACCTCCTGTACCTTGCCGAACATTTCCGAGGACGAGGCTTGATAAAAACGCGTTTTCTTCACCAATCCCGCTTCACGAATCGCTTCCAAAATGCGCAGCGCCCCCTGCCCATCGATATCACCGGTATACTCCGGAATGTCGAACGACACCCGCACGTGTGATTGCGCGGCCAGATTGTAAATCTCATCTGGCTGCAGTTCGTAGAGTAGCTTCACCATCTGCACCGCATCAGCAAGATCACCGTAGTGGAGCGTTAACTTGGCCCCGTTAGCGTGACGGTCGAAATTCAAGTGATCAATTCGGCTGGTGTTAAAGGTCGAGGCGCGGCGAATGATGCCGTGCACCTCGTAGCCCTTGGCGAGCAGCAACTCGGCGAGGTAGGAACCATCTTGGCCGGTGATGCCGGTGATCAGTGCTTTTTTCATGGATGATAGGGAGCTAGATAAATTTCCTGAGGACAGGCAAGCCCGGCAGCAGCTAGCCGCTTAGCCGAGGGCCTTTAACAAACGTTCCAGCTCAGCTTGTTTAGCTGTTTGCTCGGCTAATTGCTGACGAGCACCATCCAAGACGGCCGGCGGGGCCTTACTCACAAAAGCCTCATTCGCGAGCCGCGCGGTGGTGCCCGCGATATGTTTAGCGAGCGAGCCCAGCTCTTTAATCAGGCGCGCTTTCTCCGCCACAGGATCTCCCTTCAACTGTTTGAGCAAATTCCAGGAGCCATAATTTGTCACAATGGCCGGGGCGGCGGCAGACATCGCTCCCCGGAAAATGGAGCTAGCTCCCGTCATGCGCAGCAGCTTGCCCAGATTGAGCTCGAGGACCGCCCAATGAGCATCCGTCGTTTCCACGATAAATTCTGAAACCTTGCTCGCCGCTTCACCCTGCTCGGCCTTAAAAGCGCGCACCTGAGAGACGACGGCCTTTAACTGACCGATCTGGGTCGCTGCTGCGGTATCTAGTTGCAAGGTCTGACCCACGAGCTCCGGCAAATTGCCGAGCGGGGTATCGCGCATGAGGAAAGTGCCCGCCGCCCCGTAACCTAATTGCTGCCAGAGCTCCTCGGTGATAAAAGGCGTGAAGGGATGCAGCAACAGTAACACCTGCCGCAACACAAGATCTTGCATCGCCAAGCAATTATCCTTGGTCGTTGGAGTTTGCAGCTTGGTCTTAGAGACCTCGACGTACCAATCGCAGAAGTCGTTCCAGAAAAACCCATATAAGGCTTGGACCGCCGCGCTAAACTCAAAGGCAGCAAAGCACCGATCAACTTCGTGCGTGGTCGCAAATAAACGATCAAGAATCGCATGATCATCGGCGTCGAATTTCGCTGGCTCCAAGCGCGCGAGCACGGCCCCGATCGAAGAATTATCCGCCATCGCGCCACTCATTTGGCGAAAGCGACACGCATTCCATAATTTATTACAAAAATTCTTCCCTGACTCAATCCGGTCTTCTTGGAAGCGTATATCCTGCCCTTGGGGCGCGATGGAAATAATCCCAAAGCGCAGGCCATCCGCCCCATACTTCGCAATCAAATCAAGCGGATCGGGCGAATTGCCCAGAGATTTGGACATCTTGCGCCCCTGTTGGTCACGGATAATGCCGGTAAAATAAACATGCTTGAAAGGAATCCGGCGCTCCAGCGACTCGCCCGGGCGCACAAATTCCAGTCCGGCCATAATCATACGAGCGACCCAGAAGAAAATAATATCCGGGCCGGTGACCAGGGTCGTCGTTGGATAAAAATAATCGTAGCCGGCTGACTTCATCGCGGCTCCATCCGGCCACCCGAGCGTCGCGAATGGCCATAGCCAAGACGAGGCCCACGTGTCCAGCACATCATCCTCTTGGACCCAGTTGGTAGGATCAACCGGACCAGTCAGCGAGACATGGACCTTAGTCGGATCATTCAGATCAGGAGCGGTTAATTTCTCCTTATCAAAACCCTTGGCATACCAAACGGGAATCCGATGCCCCCACCAAAGCTGGCGACTGATACACCAGTCTTGAATATTTTCGAGCCAGTGCAGGTAAACCTTGGACCAACGCTCAGGGTGAAATTGAATATGGCCATCACGGACCGCGATTTTGGCTTCCTCCACTTTCGGATAACGCAGCCACCACTGCCAGGTGAGGCGCGGCTCAATCGGCACATCAGCTCGCTCCGAATAACCGACATTATTTTCGTAAGGCTCTTCTTGCACAAGCGCCCCCACTTCCTGAAGCAACAAGACCGCCTGCTTACGACCGGCAAAACGCTCGAGACCAGCCAATCCCGGACCGGCCAACTCGTTGAGCGTGCCATCAGGATTGAGCACGTCGATCGGCGCTAGCTGGTGGCGCTGACCAATCTCAAAATCCACCTTGTCGTGCGCTGGGGTGATTTTAAGTGCTCCGGTACCGAACTGCAAATCGACCGCGGCATCCGCAATGATGGTGATTTTTTCACGATTCAACGGCCGCCAAACTTGCTGGCCAACTAAGGCGGCGTAACGCGGATCATCGGGATGCACCGCAATCGCCACGTCACCAGGAATTGTTTCTGGCCGCGTGGTTTTGACTTCAATGAATTTCCCCGGCTGGTTCACCAACTCATAGCGCACGTGGTACATGAAACCCTTAACCGGCTTCATAATTACTTCCTCATCAGAAAGTGCCGTCAGGCTCACGGGGCACCAATTAACCATCCGCTTGCCGCGATAGATGTGGCCCTTCTGGAAGAGATCGACGAACACCTTAAGCACCGCGGACGAATAATGAGGATCCATCGTAAACTGCGTACGACTCCAATCGGCCGAGGCGCCCAGCGCCTGTAATTGCTGCAAAATAATCCCGCCTTTCTCCTCGCGCCACGACCAGACCTTCTCGAGGAATTTCTCCCGACCTAAATGATGGCGAGTTTTTTTCTCCTTCCGCAATTCACGCTCCACGACGGTCTGCGTCGCGATCCCCGCATGATCGGTTCCCGGTAGCCACAGCGCTTGCTGCCCCTCGAGGCGAGCGCGCCGGATGAGCACGTCCTGGATCGTGTTGTTCAATACGTGACCCATGGTCAGCACGCCCGTTACATTGGGCGGCGGAATCATAATACAATACGGTGAGCGCGTCGGGTGCGGCTGACCCGCGAAGCAGCCAGCCTGTTGCCAGGCGGCATACCACTTACTTTCAACGTCGCGTGATTCGTAGCTCTTGGTGATCGAGGACATGAGTCGGGATAAGAGCGCAGTCAAAGCCTTGGGTCCCACCCTGACAAGCCTGCTTCCTTTGGCCTTACCCTCATGCTTCCGCCGGGGCAGCGGCGCGCTAGCTTTTTTTACGCCGAGACTGCTCGGCCCAGTCCAGCCGATCGGACTTTTTGCCCCGAGTGCCCGACTCAGCCAACTGATCTACGGCCGGATCGTGTGCGTAATAAGAGTAATTATTCGTATAGTAGCCGTAATCTTCTCCGGTGCCGGTCGGCACTTGATTGAGCACTACGCCGATAATGGGCACCTTTAAGCCCTCGATGATCTGGCGCGCGCGTTGCACCATGCTTTCCGGGTTACGCCGATGCTCGTCGGAGCCACTGCCCGCCGCGGCCTTGCTCAAGCCAATGAATAAATTCCTGACTCGATTTCATGCGAGCAAGTAAAGGCGAGAGGAACAACTGGACCGAGCTAATCGACTCAAAATAAAAAGCCTCATCCCCGATCGAGCACATCGAGCTCAGGTGACTGCGCCAACTTACGGTGCAGAGTCCGGCGACTGATACCGAGTAATTGGGCCGCTTTCGTGCGATTACCGCGGGCTTCCATCAGCGCCTCCCGTAACAAAATTTTAGCATGAGCCTCTACGGAATAGGGATTTGCCGGGCTCGGCGTCTGCAAGGAAGGCGGCGGGGCCACTTCTCCCCGAAATTTAGGCTCCAGATCGAACTCCGCAATTTTGCCACCCCGGCGCAACACGACGGCGTTCTCCGAAAAATTGCGCAGCTCGCGAATATTACCGGGCCACGGATAACGTTGGAGATGCTGCATCGCCCCCGACTCGATCAACACCGGCTCGTAGGCATTCTCGGCCGCATACATTTTAATAAAATGCTCTAGCAGCACTGGAATATCATCGGTCCGTTCCCGCAACGGCGGCATGGTGATGCGCACCACATTGAGTCGGAAAAATAAGTCCTCTCGAAATTTCCCCTCCTTCACCATCTGCTCAAGATTGCGGTTGGTCGCCGCCACCAAGCGGACATCGACCGTGATCGTCTTCGTGCTACCAATGCGCTCAAAACTTTTGGTTTCGATGAAACGGAGTAATTTAACCTGAATTTCTGGGCCAATCTCCCCGATCTCATCTAAAAAGATGGTCCCCCCATCGGCACTTTCAAACCGTCCCTCCCGGCGCTCCGTGGCGCCGGTAAAAGAGCCCCGCTCATGTCCGAATAATTCGCTCTCCAGCAGCGCGGCTGGTAACGCGGCACAATGCACCGGCACAAAGGGCGCCCGCGCCCGCGGACTCGCCTGATGAATCGCCTGCGCAATTAATTCTTTGCCAGTGCCCGTCTCGCCTTCGATTAAAATCGTCGCCTTCGATGGCGCGACCAACTTCACGCGTGCAATCACCTCCCCTAATTTGGCGGAATGCCCGACAATGCCTTCAATATTAAATTTATGGTCGAGCCGTTCGTGCAACTGTTTCACCTCCACCTCTAAGGTTTTGGTTTTTAAGGCCCGCTGAATCAAAATTTCTAAGCGCTCAATCTGGACCGGCTTGGTCAGAAAATCGACCGCCCCACGCTTCATCGCTTCCACGGCCGACTCAATGTTGCCGTAAGCCGTCATCATCAACACCGCGGGCTTGTTCACGAGCGTCAGCGCCTTATCGATCACCTTCAGCCCACTTTTCCCCGGCATCCGCAAATCCGTCACGATGACTTCGAATTCCTGCGCCTCCATTAAATTGAAAGCTTCATCCGCGCTGGCGGCCACCGATACGTCATAATGCTCCTGCAAAGCCTGCTGCAAACCTTCGCGGGTATGCTTTTCGTCATCGACGATGAGAACACTGGGAACCATGCGACCATCTTTCTAAGCGCACTCCCTTCGGTCAACGGGAAATGAGACGAGGTGTCACAGTTTGCTTGATAACTAGAAAATTATTCGATGAGGTCCCGCTACTCATCTGCGATCAAAACGGCCTAGCCCCAAATTACGTAGGTTGAGAGCTTGCCGACTACCAATTGCCCCCCCATCCACACTCCTCTGCCTGTGGATGACCTCCTCCTCACTCTTAAAACCACCTTCGGCTACGGAGCTTTCCGTCCACTGCAACGCGAGATCATTGAGGCCGCGCTCGCTGATCAGGATGTTTTCGCCCTCTTGCCCACCGGGGGTGGTAAATCGCTGTGCTTTCAACTGCCCGCCCTCCTGCGCCCCGGCCTGACGGTCGTGGTCTCACCGCTCATCGCGTTGATGAAAGACCAGGTCGATCAGTTGCAAGCCGCCGGCGTGGCCGCCACTTACCTGAACTCCACCCTCAGCGCAGATGAAGCCCGCTCCCGCCTGAGCGGCTTGCACCGCGGCGAGTGGCGCCTGCTCTACGTCGCACCCGAACGCCTGATACTCGATAATTGGCAAGCCAATCTAAAGGCCTGGAATGTCACCGCTCTAGCCATCGATGAGGCCCACTGTATTTCTGAATGGGGTCACGATTTTCGCCCCGAATATCGCCAGATTGCCAAGCTGCGTGATCTCTTGCCGGGTGTGCCCGTCATGGCCCTCACCGCCACCGCCACCGGCCGCGTGCGCGATGATATTATCAAACATCTCCGCCTCACCGGGCCGCACACGTTTGTCGCCAGCTTCAACCGCCCCAATTTGTCTTACCGCGTCATCCCCAAAGATCAGCCAGCGAAACAAATTATCAATTTCGTCCGCACCCGCGAAACCGAGAGCGGCATCATTTACTGCGCGAGTCGAGCCACCGCCGAACGTGTGGCCGAATCGCTGGCCGGTCGCGGCTTCCTCGCCCGTCCCTACCACGCGGGACTCGACGCCGCGGAACGTTCGCGCAATCAAGAACTTTTCCTGCGCGATTAAACGCGGATCATCTGCGCGACGATCGCCTTCGGCATGGGCTTCAATAAACCAAACGTTCGCTGGGTGATCCACCACGACCTACCCAAAAACATTGAGGGCTATTATCAGGAAACCGGCCGCGCGGGTCGCGATGGCCTGCCCGGCGATTGCCTGCTCCTCTTCAGCGCCGGCGATATTGCGAAACAAACGCACTTCCTCGACGAGATTACGAACGCGCA